>JALZJA010000548.1 GCA_030860005.1 Actinomycetota bacterium | reverse complement strand
CAGCCGCGCGGCAACCCTGCCGAGCGCCTGCGCGCCGGGCTGAGGGAGCGCCCGCGCGCCATCACCGCTTGCGCGGTGGCGCTCATCGCGCTGCTCGCCGCCTGGACCGCATGGCAGCCGCTGCGCTCGGTGACGGTCGGCCAGGACGCGATCGCAGCGCTGTTTGCAGGGGATATCGACAAGGCGCGCTCGCTGGCGCACGCCGCACGCGACCGCAACCCGCTGTCGATCGACCCGCTCGCCCAGCTCGCGGAGATCGAGTTGGCCGCCAACCGCAAGATTGAGGCCCGGCGCGCGTTGGAGCAGGCAGTGCGCCTGCAGCCCGCAAACCCCCAGGCGTGGCTGCAACTCGCCGAATTCGAGCTCAACGAGCTCAACCGCCCGGCGGTGGCGCTGACAGCGATTGCACCTGCTTTGTACCTCGACCCCCGCTCTTCTGACGCGGTAGCCGTGTTCCTAGCCGCTAAACGTAAGGCACCCTCTCCATGAAATCACTCCGATTCCTCATCGCAGCCGCGCTCACGCTCGCGGTCCTCCCGTCCGTCGCGTCCGCGTCCAGCACGCAGGAATCGATGTTCCAGGACGATCCGGCGCTCGTCTACGCCCCCGAGGCGAAGATGAAGGAAACGCTCGACGAGCTCAAGGCGGTGGGCGTCGACCGAATCCGCGTGTCGCTGATCTGGCAGGTCGTGGCGCCCGCCAACGCGGCCGAAGAGAAGCCGAACTTCGACTCGAGCAACCCGGCCGCCTACGGCCCCGGTCACTGGGATCGCTATGACCGGCTGATCGTCGAAGCGCAGAAGCGCGGCATCGGCGTGAACCTCAACCCGACGGCGCCGCTCCCGCGCTGGGGTTCGACAGCCGCCGCGCCGCGCGCGGACATCCAGGAGACCTTCTCGCCTGATCCCGTCGAGTTCGGCAGGTTCATCGCGGCCGCCGGCAAGCGCTACAGCGGCAGCTACCAGGGACTGCCGCGCGTCGACTACTGGTCGATCTACAACGAACCCAACCAGGGCGGATGGCTCACGCCGCAGTGGAAGCCCGACCCGCGCAAGCCCAGCAAGTTCATCGAGGCCTCGCCGCACAACTACCGCGCGCTCGTGAAGTCCGGCTACCAGGCGCTGGCGGACACCGGTCACGGCACGGACACGATCCTCGTCGGTGAGACCGCGCCGAAGGGCGGCAAGAATCGCAAGGGCCTGACGATCCCGCTCGACGCGCTGCGCTTCATTCGCAGCCTGTACTGCCTGGACCAGAACCGGCAGCGCTACAAGGGCTCCTCGGCGCAGGTCCGGGGCTGCCCCGGCACCGCAGCCCAGTTCGTCGCCGAGAACCCGGCGCTGTTCAAGGCCACGGGCTTCGCGCACCACCCCTACGAGCTGTACCTGTCGCCGAAGCGCAGGTCGGGCGGCAAGGACTGGGTGACGATCGCCAACCTGCCCGAACTCTCACGCGAGCTGAAGAGCATCTACGCGCGCTACGGCCAGAAGCCGCAGACGAAGCGCGGCGTGCCGCTGTATCTGACCGAGTACGGCTACCAGACCCCGCCGGACCCGCTCGGCGTGCCGTTCTCGCGCCAGGCCGCCTACATCAACGAGGCCGAGCAGATCAGCTACCGCAACCCGCTCGTGCGCGCGATGAGCCAGTTCCTGCTCGTCGACGACGCGCCGACCCCCGGCATCGCGAACAAGCGCGTCGCCTACCGCACCTTCCAGAGCGGCCTGAAGCGACTCAACGGCAAGCGCAAGCCCGCCTACCGGGCGTACGTGACGCCGATCTTCCTCAACAAGACGCGCCTGCGCCGGGGCCAGTCGACGTCGGTCTTCGGCCTCCTGCGGCCCGCGGCGTACCCGGGGCCGGCCGTCAAGGTGCAGATTCAGTTCCGCGCAAAGAAGTCCAAGAAGTGGAAGACGCGCAAGACGGTCTCGGCCAAGGCTCCGCGCCACTTCGTGCGCACCCGCCTCGCCGTGCGCAGCACCGGCTTCGTCCGCCTGCGCTGGAAGAACGCGACCAAGCAGGTCGTGAGCCGGTCGGTCGCGGTGACGATCCGCCGCCGCTAGCTCGTCACCTCGGCAAACACGGGTGGAAAACAGGGGTATTGCAGCGGCGTGCACAATGTCGCTGCAAGGCGTCCCTGAAGGGTCATTGGGGCGATCAACGGCAGGGCTGCCATGACCTTGGGGAGTCATGTTGCAATTGTTCCGTGTGCCCGCCGTTGCGGTGGGCTTGCTTGTGCTCGCGCCAGCCGTCGCGAGCGCCGACAGCTACCTGGTCACGTCCTGCAAGGACCCGCTGGGCCGCGCCAATGCCGCCGCTGGTTGGGTTGGCGCCCAATCCGGCACTGGACTGACCGCCAATACCTGCGCGGCGCCCGGCGGTGGGCTCAGCGCGGCCCTCCTGACCGCGAATCCGCCCGGCAACTCGACCGCGAACTGGCGCTTCACTGCGCCGGCCAACACCCGCATCGTCCGCGTGCTGGGCAGGCGAACCACGTACGGCCTGGGGCCGAGCCTCGAGCCGCAGGACATCTCGTACCTGTTGAGAACCAACACCGCGCTGCTCGAATCGTGCGCGCCGTCGCCCACCTCGAGCTGCGTGGCGAACCTCACGGCACCGCTCGACAAGCAGGGACTCAGCGGGCATTTCGTCGAGTTCAGGGTGCTGTGCACGAACGCCGGATCGACGTGCACCCGGCCGGTGGGGGTCAACGCCACGCACATGTACGTCTCCCTGGAGGACCAGCTGGCACCTGTGGTGCCGAAGTTCCGCCTGATCGATGACGGCGAGACCTCGGGCAAGCTGCGCGTTCGCTATGACGCCGCAGACGCCGGAGGCGGCCTGTACCGCACGCTGATCAAGGTCGACGGCAAGGTCGCAAAGACGATGCCGCTGGCGGCCGCGCCGTGCGCCGATTCGGCCCCCGGCGACAGCGACCCCTACCAGTTCAACGTCCCGGTACCGTGCCCCGGCGCCGTCAGGGACGCAACCGCCACCGTCGATGTCCGCGACCTCCCGGCCGGACCGCACGGGGTCGAGGTCGCCGTCGAGGACGCCGCCGGCAACCAGCGAGCCGTCTACGGGCCGACCCAGTTCCCGACCCTCAACGGCCCGACCGGATCGAGCGTCGACGACATCCCCATCAAGAGCCTGCTGCGCGCGAAGGTGCGCATGTGGTTCGTCAAAGCGCGCAAGCGCGGCAAGCGCTACACGAGCCGGTACGGCACGAGGGTCGTGACCCGCGGGACCCTGCGCACCCGCAGCGGCCGCTCGATTCAGGGCGCCCGCATCGACGTCTATCACATCCGCCGCGACGGCAAGCGCAAATTGCTGAAGACCGGCCTGAAGACGCGCAGGTACGGACGGCTGACGCTGATCCTGCCCAACAACGTCGACACGCGGACGATCGAGTACGCCTACCGCGCGGTGCGCCCCGGCCCGATCACCAGCCGTGCCCGGCTACGCCTGAAGGTCATCCGCAACGGCAAGGTCTTCCACCGCAAGGCCAAGAAGAAGAACTGAGCGCCGGACTCCCCGGCCGGGTCGTCAGGATGAGGCCCGGCCGGCCGTCGCGCGCGGCGGCAGCGCTTCGGCGTCGACGAACTCGGGTGGCAGCGCGCCGGGCCCGCCCATCGTCCGCACGCTGACGAGCAGCTGCTCGTACTCGTCGGTGACCGCGTCCCATGAGTAGCGCCGGGCGCGTTCGCGGGCACGGTCGCGGTAGTGCTCGACGAGCTCGGGTTCGTCGAAGAGGCGTTCGAGCTGCGCCGTGAGCGACAGTACGCCGCCCTTGCCCGAGAACGTCATGCCGGCGTCGCCGACCGTCTCGACGTTCGGCGCATGGTCGTTGACGAGCACGCAGTTGCCGGCGGACAGCGCCTCGAGGATGACCGGGTGCGTTCCGCCCACCTCGGTCGGCGCGCAGAAGACGTACGCGTGGCGCTGAAGCTCCCAGTAGCCGCGCCCGAAGACGTAACCGGGAAAGATGACGCGCGGGTCGCCGGCGCGCTGAACCTGCTTGATGTACTCGTGCGCGTAGGGGGCGCCGCCGACGACGACGAGCTTCATCCCCCGCGCGCGCTCCCCCGAGATCCGCGAGAACGCCTCTACGAGCACGTGCGGGTTGTTCTCGGGCTCGAGCCGCCCGACGAAGAGCACGTACTTGCGTGGCTCGAGGCCCAGGCGCTCGAGCGTCGCCGTGCCCGCGTGACCGGGATCCTCGACGCCGTAGGGCACGACGCCGATGCGCCGCCCGTAGCGCTGCTCGAAGATCTCCGCGACCGCGTGCGAGTCGGTGATCGCCGTATCCGCCCAGCGCGGCGCGTTGCGCTCGGCGAAGCGCAGGTAGGCCTTCGCGAGCGCGGGCCACTTCGAGCGGTCGGAGTCCAAGCCGTCGACGTTGATGATCGTCGGGATCCCGGCGCTGCGCGTGAGCAGGCACATAGGGCTGTTGCCGGCGATGAAGAACAGCGCGACGTCGGGTTTGATGCGGCGCGCGGCGTGCACCGCGGACAGGAACGTATGGCTGAACGTGTCGAAGTACTTGTTGCGGACGGCCGGCAGGTGGACGAGACGGGCGCCCTTGTGCTCCACCAGGCGTCGGTCGACGACGTGCGGGCGGCAGTACACGATGACCTCATGGCCGCGCTGGGTCAGGCGGCTGGCCAGCTGCTCGGCGGCCGTCTCGAAGCCGCTGTAGGACGCGGGGATGCCGCGCGTGCCAAGGATCGCAACCTTCATTCGGAGACAGCGAGGGTATAGGCCGCGATGTGCGAACGCGCCGAGGACCGCCACGAGAAGGCGGCCGCGCGCTCGCGTCCGCCACGCGCCAGCGCTTCCCGGGCGGGCGGGTCCGTCGCGAGCTGACCGAGCAGCTGCGCCAGGCCGGCGACGTCGTAGGGATCGAAGTAGCGCGCCGCCTCGGCGCACGTCTCGACGATGCCGGGGCAGCGCGCCGCGAGCACCGGGACGCCGGCGCTCATCGCCTCCAGCGCGGTCAGCCCGAAGCCCTCGTAGAGCGCGGGGTGCACGAGCGCGGCGGCAGCGCCCAGCAGCACCGCCAGGTCGGGCTCGCGCTCGCGGCGTACGCCCTTGGCGGCCACGCC
>JALZJA010000578.1 GCA_030860005.1 Actinomycetota bacterium | reverse complement strand
GCGATCGTGCGCGCGATCGCCGAGCGCCACGGTGGCACGGTCAGCGCCGACGGCCCGCGATTTGAGATCGAGCTGCCGGCTATCAGAGAACTCTCAGACTCCGGCCGTAGAACATCGCCGGCAACGCTGTCCGCTGACGAAGGAAGCACGCCATGACACGACTGCGCACCGTATCCGCCCGCCGCCTGACCCTCATCGTCGCGGCCGCGGCCGCGCTCGCTCTCACCGCCGGCATCGCCCGGGGGGCGCTCACCGGCTCCGGGCCGACCCCCGCGCCGAAGGCGCTCGCCAACGCGCTCCTCGATGCATTCAAGGCACCCGAGCCCAAGGGCGTCACGGCCAAGATCCACTTCACGAACGATCTGCTGCCCTCCGGCTCGCTGCCCGACGGCACGGCCTCGCCGCTGGCTTCCGGCGCCGACGGCCGCCTGTGGATACAGAAGGGCGGCGACTTCCGCCTCGAGCTGCAGTCCGACATCGGCGACGCGCAGATCGTCTCGAAGGCCAACAAGGTCACGGTCTACGACGCGTCCTCCAACACCGTGTATCGCGCGACGCTGCCCGCCGAGGCGAAGGACGCCACGAAGCCCGCTGACCACGGTGGGAAGCTGACGCTCGACAAGGTCAGAAAGGCGCTCGACCGCCTCGCGCGGACGTGGACGCTCTCGGGCGCCGATCCGACCTCGACCGCCGGACGGCCGACCTACACGACGAAGATCTCCCCGAAGGACGACGGCGGCCTGCTCGGCGCGGCGCAGCTGGCGTGGGACGCGGTCCGCGGCACCCCGCTGCGCGCGGCGATCTACGCCCAGGGCAAGACCGGCCCAGTGCTCGAGCTCACGGCGACCGACGTCTCCTACGACGCGGTGCCCGACTCCAGCGTGAGCATCACCCCGCCGGCCGATGCGAAGGTCGTCGACCTCAGTCCGCGTGATGTCAGCAGCGCCGGCAAGGAGCACGCACGCAAGGCCAGGCGCGGTGCCGAGCACGCCGAGGTGAAGGGCGTCGACGCCGTGCAGCGCGAGCTTGGCTTCAGGCTCGCCGCGCCCGCCAAGCTGGCCGGCCTGCCACGCCGGGAGGTTCGCCTCGTGAGCATCGACGGCGACAGGGCCGCGCTGACGATCTACGGCGACGGCTTTGGCGCGATCGGCGTGCTGCAGCACGAGGCCGAGCGATCCGAAGCCGGCAAGGGCTCCGGCGACGAGGGCGCGCTGCGCCTGCCGGAGATCAACATCGACGGCGCCACCGGGTCCGAGCTGGCCACCGCCCTGGGGACGGTCGTGACGTTCGAGCGCCGGGGCGTCGCGTACATCGTCGCCGGGTCCGTACCGCCGGTGGCGGCCGAGAACGCGGCGCGGGGGCTCAAGTGACGCCGATCCTCGGCCCTGACGCCGAGCCGGCGATCCAGGCGCGCGGCCTGGTCAAGCGCTACGGCCGCATCACCGCGGTCGACGAGGTCGACCTCACCGTTGTCCCAGGCGATGTCTATGGCTACCTCGGCCCCAACGGCGCGGGCAAGACGACGACGCTGCGGATGATGCTGGGGCTCATCTCGCCCGACGCGGGAACGGTCAAGCTGTTCGGCCGCGACCCCCTCGTCGAGGGGGTTGGCGCGCTGGACGGCGTGGCCGGCTTCGTCGAGGCGCCGCGCTTCTACCCCTACCTGACCGGACGCAAGAACCTCGAGCTCGTCGCCGCGCTCGACGGCGAAGACGCGGCCGCGCGCATCGACGAGGCGCTCGACATCGTCGAGCTCGCCGAACGCGCACGCGACAAGGTCGGCGGCTACTCGCACGGGATGCGCCAGCGCCTCGGGCTCGCGGGTGCGCTCCTGCGCGACCCGCGGCTGCTGATCCTCGACGAGCCCGCGACCGGCCTGGACCCGGCCGGCATGCGCGACATGCGCATCCTCATCCGCCGGCTCGCCGACCAGGGCATCACCGTGCTGCTCTCCTCGCACCTGATGGCCGAGGTCGAGGAGCTGTGCGACCGCGTCGTGATCATCAGCAGCGGCCGCGTGCGCTACGAGGGAGCGCTCGACGATCTCATCGCGACGACGGCGGGGCGCTACGAGCTGCGCACGACCGACGACGCGCGCGCGGCCGAGATCGCCGCCGCGCAGCGAGGCATCGGCGACATGGCGCTCGACGCGCGCGGGCTGACCTTCGCCGCCGACGAGCGCGCGACGACGGCGCTGTCGATCGCGCTGGGCGAGGCCGGCGTCGGCATCGCGGCGCTCGTGCCGCGCACGGCCACCCTCGAGGAGCTGTTCTTCCGCATGACTGAGGAGTCCGGGGTTGCGGAGCAGTCCCTGGCACGCGAGGCCGAGCCGGCCGGGTCCTCCGCGGAGGTGCGCGCATGAGCACCGTCGCCGCTCCGCGGGTCATACGGCGGTCGCGCAGGCGCCCCGGCGTCGCCACGGTCTACGGCTGGGAGCTGCGCAAGCTGCGCGCCCAGAGGCGCACGTACCTCGGCCTCGGTGCCGCCGCGCTCGTGCCGCTGATCTTCATCATCGCCCTGCTGTCGAGCAGCGGTGGACCGGACGACGTGCCCTTCGGGCGCTACGTGCGCGAGACCGGCCTCGCCACCCCGCTCGTCGGGCTGCTGTTCAGCTCCGTCTGGCTGTTCCCGCTGATCACCTCGCTCGTCGCGGGCGACATCGTCGCGTCGGAGGACAACCACGGCACGCTGAAGACGATCCTCACGCGCTCGACCGAGCGCTGGCAGATCTTCGTCGGCAAGCTGCTGGCCGCGCTGAGCTACGCGTTCGTCGCGCTCGTCATCTTCGTGAGCGTCGGGCTCGTCCTCGGCGGCCTCATCTGGGGCTTCGATCCGCTGACGTCGCTGTCGGGGACGCGGATAGAGCCGGGCAGGGGGATCCTCCTGATCGGGGCGTCCATGCTCGCCTACTTCATCCCGATGATGGCGATCGCGGCGGTCGCGTTCCTGCTGTCGACGGTCACGCACAACTCGGCGGCCGCCGTCGTCGGGACGCTGATCATGTCGTTCATGATGCAGCTGCTGGCGATCATCTCGGGCCTGGACTTCATCCGGCCCTACCTGCTCTCAGAGCAGTTCGAGGCGTGGCAGGGGCTGCTGCGCGACCCGACGGACTGGGCGCCGATCGTTCACGCGGCGTGGGTCTCGGCGTGTTACGCCGTGCCGGCCGTGCTGTGGGCGTTCGTCGCGTTCGTGCGGCGCGACGTCGCGGGCTGAGCGCGGCGCCCGCCGAGCCCGCGCGCGCCCCTCGTACAATCGAGGCGTGCTCACGCCGCGCCAGGAGCTGATCCTCCAGAAGGTCGTGCTGGCCTACCAGGCGACCGTCCTGCCCGTCGCCTCGCGCACGCTGGCCGCCGACCCGGAGCTTCAGGCCGGTCCGTCGACCGTGCGCCACGAGCTGGCCCAGCTCGAAGAGCACGGCTTCCTGGCTCACCCGCACACCTCGGCCGGCCGGGTGCCGACGGACTCGGGCTACCGCTACTTCGTCGATCGCCTGCTGCCGGCGAGCGCAAGCGCGAGCACGCTCGAGCTCGCGCTGACACGGCGCGAGGTCGACGAGGCGATGCGCGCGACGACCGAGACGCTGTCGCAGGTCACGAACCTGCTCGCGATCGTCTCCGCGCCGCCGCTCGAGACCGCGACGATCCGCCGCATCGAGGTGCTGAGGCTGCAGCCGCAGATCATCATGGTCGTGATCATCACGTCGACCGGCGGCGTATCCAAGCGCGTGCTGACGTTCGACGAACCGCTCGACAGCGGCCTCATCGCATGGGGGTCGGAGTTCCTCAACGAGGCGCTCGCCGGCATGGGGCTGGGGGCGCGGATGCTGCAGGCCAAGCTCGTCGATCCATCGCTTCCGGCGACCGAGCGCGGGTTCATCGACCGGCTCGCGCCGGTGTTCACCGAGCTGGCCGAGACGGCCGAGGACTCGCTCTACGTCGACGGGGCCGCACGCCTGCTGTCCGAGCACCGCTTCCAGGACCTCACGCAGATCAACGCGCTCATGCAGCTGCTGGAAGGACGGGTCGCGCTGCTGGCGATGCTGCGTGCCGCGCTCGACCAGCGCGACGTGCTCGTGCGGATCGGCGCCGAGAACGAGCCGCCGGCGCTGCGCTCGCTGGCGATGGTGACCGCCGGCTACGGCCTGCCGCTGCGCACGCTCGGGACGGTCTCGCTCATCGGGCCGGTGGCGATGGACTACGGCGCGACGATCGGCGTCGTGCGTGAGGCCGCGCACCAGCTGTCGCGCTTCATCGAAGACGTCTACGACGCGTAGATCGTGCCGCGCGACGCATACGAGGTGCTCGGCGTCAGCCGCGACGCCGACGAGAGCCAGATCAAGAAGGCCTTCCGGGGTCTCGCCCGCGAGCTGCACCCCGACGTCAACAACCACGACCCGCAGGCCGAGGAGAAGTTCAAGGAGGCCGCCGAGGCCTACGAGATCCTGTCCGATCGCGAGCGCCGCGGAATCTATGACCGCTACGGCCACGACGGTCTGCGCCGCGGCGGCCAGAGCCCGAACTTCGACAGCTTCGGATCGATCAGCGACCTGTTCGAGGCCTTCTTCGGCGGTGCCGGCTTCGGGCGCAGCGGCCCGCGCGCCGGCGGCGACGCCGAGGTGGCGGTCGAGATCGAGCTCGAGCAGGCCGCGCTCGGCGCGCCGGTCGAGGTCTCCTTCGAGGTCGTCGACCGCTGCGAGCGCTGCAAGGCCAACGGCGCCGAGCCCGGCACGCCGATCAAGACGTGCGATCGCTGCGGCGGCCAGGGGATCCTTCAGGCGGTCAGCCGCACGCCGTTCGGGCAGGTCGCCCGCACCGTCGCCTGCGACGTCTGCGACGGCGCCGGCAAGACCGCCGAGAAGCCGTGCACGCGCTGCAGCGGGAAGGGGCGCGAGCTGCTCACCCATGTCGTGAAGGTCGATGTGCCGGCGGGGATCGCAGACGGCCAGCGCATCCGCATCGCGGGCCGCGGGCACGCCGGCGAGCCGGGCGCGCCGCCCGGTGACCTCTACGTGTACGTCACGGTGCGCCCGCACGAGAGGTTCATCCGCGACGGCGACGACCTCGTGACCGTGCTCGACGTCGCGGCGCCGCTCGCGGCGCTCGGGGCCAAGCTCGAGGTGCCGACGCTCGAGGGTGCAGACGACGTCCACGTCAGGCCCGGCACACAGCCCGGCGAGACGATCTCGATGCGCGCGCGCGGCATGCCGATCCTGCGCCGGCCCGGGCGCCGGGGCGACCTGCGCGTGATCGTCAACGTCGTCATCCCGCGCCACCTCAACGAGGAGCAGCGCGACCTGCTCGGGCGTCTTGCCGCAACGATGACCGGCGACAACATGCGAACGGACGAGTCGATGCTCTCCAAGCTCAAGCGGACGCTGCGGGTCGGCGGCTGATCCGGCTCGCCCTGCACGTCGCGCGGGCGCACGCCGACGTGGTCCTCGCCGAGCTGCTCGAGCTCGCGCCGTCGGGGGTCGAGGAGGTCGACCACGGCGACACGATCGAGTACGCCGTCTACGGCGCGCCGGGTGAGCTGCCCGCGCTGCCCGACCTGCGCGTGGCGGCGGGGGCCGCGTTCGTCGACATCACGACGACGGAGGTGGCCGACGACTGGGCGTCGCGCTGGCGCTCCTTTCACCGGCCCGTGACGATCGGCGGCCGGCTGCACGTGCGCCCGCCATGGGAGCAGCCCGTGGCGGTCCCGGACCTGTCCGAGATCGTCATCGACCCGGGCCAGGCCTTTGGCACCGGTGCGCACCCGACGACGCGGCTGTGCCTGGAGGCGCTGCTCGATCTCGATCGTGCGGGGAAGCCACAGGGTCCCTTCGTCGACCTCGGCTGCGGCGCGGGCGTGCTCGCGATCGCCGCCGCGAAGCTCGGCTGGGGACCGGTGCTCGGGCTCGACCACGAGCGCGAGTCGGTGCAGGCGACGCTCGACAACGCCGCCGTCAACGGCGTGGAGCTCGACGCGCGCCGGTTCGACCTCCTGCACGACGGCTCCCCGCCGGCGGCGCCGACGGTCGCCGCCAACCTGCTGCGCCCACTGCTGCTGCACGTCGCTCGCGTGGGCTTCGCGGGTACGGGGCCGAGCACGCTCGTCGTGAGCGGGCTGCTCGAGCACGAGACCGACGAGGTCGCGACGGCCTTCGGCGCGCTCGGGCTGCGCGAGCGCGCGCGGCGCGCGGACGGCGGTTGGGCCGCGCTGACGCTCGTGCGGTGAGGCGCTCGAGTACGCGTCGCCGTGGTCGACCGGTCTAGCGGCGCTGGGGCGGGCGTGGCCCGTAGAAGCGCTCGCGATCGAATGCGCTGACGGTGAGCATCACCGCGATGAGCGTGCCGATCCAGGCGAGGCCTCCGAAGTCCAGGGCGTCGCCGATCAGCGCCGCGGCGGCGCTGGTCGCGAGCCCAACGACGATGAGCAGCAGCGGCGATCGCATATCCTCAGGTTAGCGCGAGGATCGCGTTGAGCACCAGTGCGGCCCCGATGCCGGTGAGGATCCACGTCGTCTCAATCTGGCGCACGCGGACGGCGGGCAGCTCGCTGCCGACGCGGCGCTCGAGGCGCCGCACGACGAGCTTGCCGATCAGCGTGCCGAGCGCGATTCCGATGAGGACGTCTTGGAGGGCGCCGACGTCGTTGATCGCGGCGTAGGCGGTTCCGGCGATCGCGATGATCGCGGCGAGTGCGGTGCTGATGGTGTCGTTCACGGCGAGTGGTTGCGGTGGGAGGCGAGCATGGCGGCCATCGCCTTGTGATCTGGCCGCCACGCGCAGCTCTCCCACCGACGCTATCGGTGAAGTCCGACACATCTCGAGGGGGGACCTACGCTCGCGCTCCTGGCGATCGCGACGAGGGAGCGGGCTCGCGCTCGGTGCCTGGACCCTCGGACTCAACGGTCCGCCGACCGGCAGGCCGAGGAGGGACCGTGGCTCGCGCGGCGCCGGTGGCGACGGTACCCCAGCTCGCGCTCGCAGCGCCGGATTCGGGTTCGAGCCGCTGGTGGCGTGGTTTCGTTTCGTTTCCCTCCGACGGTGCCGGCGGCCGGTGCGGGCCAGGTGAGTTGGCAGTCGGGACGCAGGCGGAATGGCAGTCGGACCGGGAGCGTCGTAGTGGCCGTCTACGCTGGAGACGGTGGACGAGATTCGACTGCCAGGGATCGATGAAGCCGCGCTCCGGCGTCTGATCGCGCTGGGCGAGCCGGGCGGCGTTGAGCGCAAGCAGCAGGTACCACGCGGCGGCTTGGGATCCAGCGCGGCGGCGTTCGCGAACACGCGCGGCGGGTGGATCGTTCTCGGCGTCGATGACGCTGGTGAGATCGTTGGCTGGCAACCGCCGGGCAGCGCGCAGATCCATGACCATGTCCGGGAGCTGTTACGACGCGTCGATCCCATGCCGACGTTCGACGCAGAGCTCATCGAGACCGTCGATGGGTCGGTCGGAGTCGTGCATGTGCCTGAGTCGGCGATCAAGCCCCACGTGATGAAGGACGAGGGGGTCGTCTACGAGCGCGAGCCGGGGGGCAAGCGGCCGATCGACTCGCAGTCCAAGCTAGTCGCCTTGGCGACCAGCCCGAAGCAGGCGCAGATCGATGCGGAGGAACGACTTGGGGCGCTATCGATCGTGCGCGCGGTGAGAAATGGAACGATAATCGGACGAGCGACGAACGGTCAGACGCGCGTCGCTGACTGGGTGGTCGCCGCGACGCCACTCAGCCTCAGCCCCGAACTGGCCGTCCGTGTCCGCGACGGCGGCCTGGTGAGGCCGATCGAGGCGCGCATGAGGACGGCGCTCGCGGTGCTCACCGGACAATCGAGCCAGTGCTCGTCAGAGACGCTGCCGAAGCCGGCTGGGCTTGTCCTGCGGGGCGCCGACGGCGCTACCAATAACCAGTTCGAGTTCGCTGTGGATGCCGGCGGCGTCGCGGTCGCTCGCTGGAGCACTCGGGTGTATCGCGGTGCGGAGCACATCTTCGCGCTTGCGGACAACGTGCTGGCCCCGCTGCTCGCGTTTACGGGCAACGTGCTTGCGGAGTGTGGCGCGGTCGGCCAGTCGTACGTAGAGGTTTGGGTGCGAATCGGCGCGACGGACCAGGATTGGCGCAACGTGCTTGCTCTGACGGCTGCCGATCAGTCCGGTGACCTGTGCACAGCGAACGGGCCGGTTGTGCTTCGCACCCGGCTCGAGCTTCCCCTGGACGACGTGGGGATCCGTGCGCGCGCCGACGAGTGGGCGCTTGAGCTCGGCCGTTACGCTGGCATGCCAACGTGGCAGCGATCGGTACCGACGAGCTAGGGCGAGCATTTGCCGCGGCTACGCCGGTTCGGCGCGTACCGTTGCCCGCATGGAGCAGCCCGCGAACCGGATCATCCTCGGCGACAGCTTGCGGGTTCTCCCGACGCTGGCGGACGAGGCGTTCCAGATGATCTACATCGATCCGCCGTTCAACACGGGGAAGAAGCAGACGCGAAGGACGCTCAAGACGGAAGCCGACGTGATGGGAGATCGCGTTGGCTTCGGCGGCCGACGCTACGCGAGCCGCCTGCTCGCGGAGTCGTCGTACTTCGACGAGTTCGCCGACTACCTCGCGTTCCTCGAACCGCGGCTAGCCGAAGGACGGCGGGTACTCGCGGAGACGGGGACCCTCTACTTCCACATCGACTATCGGGAGGCGCACTACTGCAAGCTCCTGCTCGACGAGATCTTCGGGCGCGAGAACTTCCTCAACGAGATCATCTGGGCCTACGACTACGGGGCACGATCGAAGAAGCGATGGCCCGCCAAACACGACACGATCCTCGTGTATGCGAGGGACGCTGAGCAGTACCACTTCGATGCGGCCGAGGTTGATCGCGAGCCGTACATGGCTCCCGGACTGGTCACGCCGGAGAAGGCGGCGCTCGGCAAGCTCCCCACCGACGTTTGGTGGCACACGATCGTGCCGACCAACGGCCGCGAGAAGACGGGTTACCCGACGCAGAAGCCCGAGGGCATTGTCCGGCGGATGGTCGTCGCGTCCACTCGTCCTGGTGACATGTGCCTCGACTTCTTCGCCGGAAGCGGGACGCTGGGCGCGGTTGCCGCGAAGAACGGCCGAGGGTACGTCCTCATCGACGAGCGTCCCGAAGCCGTAGAGATCGCTACGAGTCGCCTAGCCGCGATCGAGGGCCCGGTCACGGCTGCTGAAACGGCGACGCACAAGCCGGAAGCCGTCGACGCGCTGTTCTAACCGTCGATCGCGGCGAGCGCCTTCACGAAGTCCTCATAGACGAATCGAAACCCGGCGAAGACGTCGCTCTCCACGCGAGAGGGGAGGAACCACTTGGTGTCGCTCATGGCGTGCTGCACCGTCACGGAGCCGTCGTCCATTAGGCCGCCCAGCGCCTCGGCTGGGATCAGCCAGTAGACAAGGCCGTGCGGCCGGCCCGAGATGCAGACGAGGTAGTCGTACTTCGTCGGGTTCGTCTTACGTGGGTCACGTACCTGCTGAAAGCGGGGCGGGTCTTCGGTCGAGAACTTGACCTCGCATCGCGCCTTGCCGATCTGGACGTCGTAGGCGACTGACTCGGCCTTTCCGACGGTCAGCCCTGCTTCCCTGGCGATCTGTGCGAGGAGCATCTCCCCGAGCTTCCCGCGCGTGCGAGGCGCGAGCATCAGGACGAAGCTCAATGGACTATCGGGCGGCCATTCCGCTACCTGCTTGAGGCTTGCCCGCAGGTCGGCCAGCGCCCGGACCTCTCCTGCCGAGAATTCATACTCGGAGCCGGTGTCCATGAAGGTAAGTTTCGGCGAGGCATCGCGCGCACCTGCTCAAACGCCTCTCCCACCAGGGTTCGTGCAAAACGACAGTCGAATGACAGCAGGTGAGCGGTTATACTCCTGGTATGAAGACGGCGGTTTCGATACCCGATGAACTGTTCCGGCGAGCCGACGAGCTTGCAGACCGACTGGGGAAGAGCCGCAGCGAGGTCTATCGGGAAGCGCTTGCCGACTACGTGGCGCGCCGCGAGCCCGGAGCCGTCACGCGCGCTCTTGACGAGTTGGTCGATGGGCTCGCCGCGGAGGACGACGGGTTTGCGGCGCGGGCCGCGCGCCAGGCGCTCGACCGCAGCGAATGGTGATCAGCCAAGGGGACGTCTGCTGGGCCTCATTGGATGACCCGGTGGGCTCGGCACCAGGTTTCCGGCGTCCCGTGACGATCGTGCAAGGCGACAGCTTCAACGCAAGCCGACTTGCGACGACGGTGGTCGTGCCGCTGACGAGCAACCTTCGCTTGGCCGCAGCGCCCGGCAACGTCATGCTCACAGCCCGGCGCACCGGACTGCCGAAGGATTCCGTGGCGAACGTATCGCAGATCATAACCATCGACCGTGACCTGCTGTCCGATCGCGTCGGGCACCTGGCGGAGAGCGATGTACAGCTCGTGCTCGCCGGCATCGACCTCGTCCTCGGGCGGGAGTAGTCACAAACACGGGCGACGCAACCCAGCGACACGAAGGCGACGTGTCCGCTGACACGCAGATGACCTTCTACATCTGCGTGAGACGGGCCGTCCGGAACTACGCCGCCCGCGCAGCGCCCGCTGGCAGCGCCAGCGCGTGAACGGCTCCGGCGTCGGCGAGCGGCGGGGGTCCGTCGAGGTTGTGAGCGACGTACCCGATCGCATCGGCGTA
>JALZJA010000577.1 GCA_030860005.1 Actinomycetota bacterium | reverse complement strand
CAGAGGTCAGCCGGGGCGCCACGCGTCCCGGCTGAGCCGAAGCGCTTGCCCAGCGCGCGCAGCAGATCGCGAGCCAGCGAGCGTGGCGTGATCGGCGGTGTCGGGCGGACCGTGATCCTGTGGCGCGCCAGGTCGTGATGGCTGATCGCCCAGCGTGCGCACGCCGGGGTGTCGTGCTCGTCAAGGACGACGTGGATGCGGTCAGGCGGCATCGGCGTCGCTGTCGTGCAGGGCAATCACCGCGCGAGCGATCGGCTCGGCCAGACCCTGCCCCCGCTGGCGGCAGATGCGCTCGGCGGCGTGTGTGAAGGTCGCCCAAGCCCGGAAGTAGCCGTGCGCGAAGCGTTCGTCGATGAACGCGATCAGCTCCAGCGGCACAACCTCGTACAGCGGGTGAAACTGCGGGATGACGCGCAGCACCGCTTCCGCGGTCATCGGCTTGAAGGCCACACGGTGATATAGCCGCGAGCGCAGCATCGGCTCGCGCGAGAGCACCTGCCAGCAGCCCTCGCCGCCGACGAGCAGCAGCCCGAACCGGGTGTCGGGCTCGTCGTGCAGATGGCGGACGTACTCGATGCAGTCGCGGTTGAGCCATTGCGCCTCGTCGATGACCATAAGCCGCGGCTGCTCACAAAGCAGGTCGATGAGGTCGTCAGACAGCGCGAAGCGGCTGGCTTTCGGCGTGCACTGGCCGGTGAGCTTTGCCATCAGGACTTGCGCGACGCGAAGCGGCGTCGGGTGGCTTGGGAACTGCACGGCGCACACGGGCACGTCGAGGGTCTGGACGGCCGTTTGCCAGGCGAAGGTCTTGCCGCATCCGGCCGGCCCGTAGACGACGCCCATCGCCTCGAGCTCGACGAGGTCCTCGACGGCGCGCTGGGTGAGCTGCAACGACGTGGTGGCCATCGTGTTGGCCTGAAGTCCGAGGTGGTGGCGCACCTCGCTCATGCGCCTGTCCCTCGCTCAGGCTCGTCGACGCCGTCGATTCCCAGTAGGCGCAGGTGCGTGCGTCGCTCGCGCCGCTCGGCCGGCTCGGCTGGCCCCGCTACAGCGCCGGTGGTGAGGATCGTCGTCTCCTGCAGCTCTCCGGGTTCGGTGATCGGTGCGACCCGGATGCGGTGGCGGCGGCGGACGCGCGCCAGCTCGCGTTTGAGGGCCTGCTCCTCGCGGCCGCGGCGTTTGACCAGGTTGGTGCGCTCCTCGCGGGTCAGGGCGTGCTGGGGCTTGGCCGTGGCCAGCCACTTGCCGTGGAGGTAGATCTCGACGAATCGCTGGTCGTGAGGCATGTAGCGCACCTCCACCTCCTGACCGCCGCGGCCAGTCAACTCGGCTGCGATGTACGGCCCACCTGGAAAGCTCACGCCGTCTTTTTGGATCTTGCGGGTGACGGCGGGCATGAGCATCCACCGGGCCTGCTCGGCGTCCAGCGCTTCGACTGGTCGGGCGTCCTGGCGCCAGCGCTCAAGCGGCGTCTGGCCGCGCAGTCCGCGGTGGGGACGCTCGGTGTTGTAGCTGCGCACCCACGTGTCGAAGAGCTCGACGAGCAGCTCGAGCTTCAGCGGCGCGCGCTCGTCCAGCAGCCGCCCCGCCGCGTCGCGCGGGCCGCCCGTCCAGCGCGGCAGCTCGCACAGCAGCGTCTGCTCGATCGTGCGATTCAGGCGCTCGAGCTTGCCCTTCAGCCAGGGGTGATAGGCGCGGCACTTGACCGCCAGGCAACCCAGGGTGGCCGCGGCGTCGTGGACGGAGCGGGCGGCGAACTCCAGGCCGCCGTCAAAGCGCAGCAAGACCGGGATCCCACCGAACCGTCCGCGGTCCTCGTCGACGACCACGGCCGCGCGCAGGGCGGCAAGAACTTCAGCCTGGGTCGGTCGCAACGAGATCGCCCAGCCGACGATCAGGCGTGAATACTCGTCGAGGAAGATCGTTACCCACGGGCACACCGGCCGCTGGCCGCGCAGCCCGAGCACCTCGATCGACAGCTGCTTGTGATCGGCCACGTAGCCGTCGGCGCGATGCTCGGGCTCCCAGCGCAAGTAGACGTTGCGCGCTCGCGCTCCCTCCACCCCGGTGCGCGCGAAAGCGACCTCCGCCGGCGTCAGCTCACGAGCGAACGCCCGGCGCAGCGCGCTGAGTGACGGCACGCCCTCCCCCACCTCGGCGGCCTCGTCGGCCTCGGCGACCAGCAGCCGGTGCACGGCGTGCACGTTGCCGCCGGTCGCGAAGAACAGCTCCCGGCGACGGGCGTTCAGCTCGGTGGCGCGAGCAGTGGCGGGCGCGTAGGCGCCGGACGCGACCCACCGCCAGACCGTCCGCTCAACGACCTGAGCGGCGGCTGCCGCGCCGCGGACCTCCTCCGTCGAAAGCGGCCGCTGGGCCCGTAGGGCGACCAGCCGCTCGACGAGCACCCGGCGGCGCTCAAGCATGTCCCCTCGCTCTGACACAACGACCCCTCCCGCTCAAGTGTTCAGAGCGCCACTGAACAGTTGCGGCAACGGGCCCGCAAGGCGCGGGCGAGAACCTGCACGGGCGCCCGAGGTCCGCCGGGCAACCTAGGGTTGCTCGTGATGCCCGGGGCCCCGCCACAGACCGACGCGCCGATCACCGAGGTGCTGCCGGCACTCATGCGCGAGGGCGGCTACTCCTTTCGCAGCCTCGCGACCCGCACACGCGAGATCGACACCGAAGAGCGCGGGGTGACCTACAGCTACCTCGCGGGCCTGGCCAATGGCCACGAGCATCCAAGCCTCCGCGCCCTGGAGTTGCTCGGTGCCGTCTTCGACGTGGCGCCCACCTACTTCGCCGAGTACCGCCTCGCCCAGCTGCGACGTGAGCTCAGCGAACGAGAGGTCGGCTTCGAGGCCGCCTACCGCCGCTACCGCACGCTGACCCACGCGGCCTGACCGAGCGCGCGCTGCGCGATCTGTTCGACGTCGGCTCGATGGGGGTGCTGCATGGCCCGGTACGAGCAACTCACGTTCCGCTGACCGAGGGCTCGGTCAGTAATCGACGTGCAGGCCCTCCATGGCCGCCTGACGATCAGCATCTGACGGCAAACTGTAGCGCCGTGTCGTTTCCAGGCGCCGGTGGCCCGCGAGTTCGGCGACGAGCACGACGTCGGCGCCGCCGCGCACCAGCCGCGTCAGGCAGGTGTGACGCAACGTGTGCGCCGACAGCATGAGGTCGGCCTCGCGCGCGAGCGCGCGAATGACCAGATCGATCGCCCGCGTCGACAATCGAGCGCCCTTTCGGCTGACAAACAGCGCACGCTCCTCGCTGCCCTTGAGCTGCTTGCGCCGTGCGACCGTCCAGGCGTCCAGCGCGTCGCGGGCCTCGGTGTTCAGCGGGACCTCGCGGTAGGCGTCGCCCTTGCCCTCGCGCACCACGACGCGCCCCTTGCGCGCCGACACCGCGACGTCGTAGACATCCAGAGCCGCGCACTCGCCGATCCGCAGGCCCGTGTTGACCAGCAGCAGCGTGATCGCCCGGTCACGGGTTGACTGGCAGCGTTCGACGGCCCGCAGGAAGCGGCGCAGCTCATCGGGCGACAGCGCGCGTGGCGCGGCCTGCGCGAGCTCCTCTCGGCGCACATCCGGCCGGCCGGCGCCGAGGTAGCGGTAGAAGTGATCGACGCTCGCCAGCGCGAGGTTGACCGACGCCGGCTTCGCACGCCGCACCGTCTTCAGGTAGCTCTTGAAGTCGCGGACCGCGTAGTCACGCCCATGCGCATCCGAAAGCGGATCCCCAGCCTCCCCGGGCCAGCTCGCCAAGAACTCGACGAAGCGACGCGCATGGCCGCGGTACGCGCGCCGCGTCGACACCGCGAGCGGCTGGGTCTCAAGCCAGCGCTCGTAGCCGGCGAGCTGCTCGACAGGATCGATCGACGACACGCCCACCTTGTTA
>JALZJA010000518.1 GCA_030860005.1 Actinomycetota bacterium | reverse complement strand
ATGTCTCCCCGATCGTGCAGTTCCTCGTCGCGCTGATCGGCCTCGGGGTCTCGATCGACTACGCGCTGCTCATCGTCGTGCGCTGGCGCGAGGAGCGAGAGAAGGGCCTCGAAGGCGACGAGGCGGTCGCCGCCGCCATGGCCACCGCGGGACGAGCCGTCGTCTTCTCGGGCACGACCGTGGCCGTCGGGCTGCTCGCCCTGATCGTCCTGCCGCTGCCGTTCCTGCGCAGCATGGGCTATGGCGGGATGCTCATCCCGCTCGTCGCGACGCTGGTCGCGATCACCCTGCTGCCGGTCATCCTCGCGTCGTTCGGACCGCGGCTGGATCGCCGGCGGTTGCGGCGCAAGGACCGCAGCAACGCCTTCTGGCAGCGCTGGTCTGAAATCGTCGTGCGTCGCCGCGGGCTCGCCGCCGTCGCAGTCGTGGCGATCCTCGCCGCGCTGATCGTGCCTGCCACGAACCTTCATCTCGGCAACGCGGATCCCGACACGATCGCCAAGGCTGGGCCCGCCAAGGAGGGCCTCGCCGCGCTCAAGGAGTCGGGCATCGGCGCGGGCGCGATGTCGCCCGTCGAGACGCTCGTTCCGCAGGCCGATGCCGCGGTGGTGGTCTCCGCCACGGCACGGGTCGACGGCGTGCACGGCGCGGTCGCGCCCGATGGGTCGGACTGGCGGCGCAACGGTCTGGCCGTCGTCGCGACGCCGCCGCGCGAGGGCGACGAGTCCGCGGCCGGCCGGGAAACCGTCCAGGACGTGCGCGATACGGCGCATGCCGCGTCCCCTGAGGCTCGGGTCGGCGGTTCAGGACCGCTCAACGCGGACTTCATCGACGCCGTCTACGGATCCTTCCCGCTGATGATCGCGCTGATCTCGATCCTCACCTTCGTGCTGCTCGCGCGCGCCTTCCGCTCGATCCTGCTGCCGGCCAAGGCGGTCGTGCTGAACGTGCTGTCGGTGGGCGCCGCGTGGGGCGTGATGGCGCTCGTGTGGCAGGAGGGTCATGGGTCCGACGAGCTGTGGGGCATCGCGGCCACGGGCTCGCTCGCCTCCTGGATTCCGCTGATCGTGTTCGCGTTTTTGTACGGGCTCTCGATGGACCTCGAGGTGTTCATCCTCGCTCGCATGCGCGAGGAGTACGACCAGACCCGGGAGACCGACGACGCCGTCGTCTTCGGGCTCGCGCGTACCGGCCGGCTCGTGACGAGCGCCGCGCTCATCCTGTTCCTGGCCTTCGCGGCGATGGCCTCCGGACCGGAGACCGACGTGAAGATCCTCGCCACGGGACTGGCGGCCGGAATCCTCATCGACGCGATGATCATCCGGGCATTGCTGGTACCGGCGGTCGTCTCCCTGTTCGGGCGCTGGAACTGGTGGCTGCCGCCGGGGTCGGCGCGACTGCTGCGGGTACGACCATCGCCGGAGCCGCTGGCGCAGACGGGTGGGGCGTAGCTGCTCAGGGGTTCGTCGGCTGCCACAAGAACCCCGGCCCCGCGAACCGGCCCGACGGCAGCTGGACGGCGGTCAGGTTGATCGCCTGCTGCTTGCAGGACTCCATGAGCCCGATCGCCGCGTCGAGGTCGGCCGGCGTGCCGTTGAACGTCGTGTGCAGCGACTTCAGCAGGCTCGTGTACGTGTAGTTGAAGTTGTCGAACAGGTGCAGCGCGTCCGAGCCGTCCTGGAAGGACGAGCGCTTGGGGTTGTCGATCACGTCGCGCACAGCGGCCGGATCGAGCACGATCTCCTCGCCGCTGTAGGAGTACTGCTCGTCGGGCGGCAGGTTCGGGTCCGGGTTCCTGACGAGCTTGCGCCCGTGGACGATCTCGGCGAAGCGGTAGTAGTGCGCGAGATCGCCCTCGTCGTCGCCGTCGAGCGGCGAGGTCTGCGTTCCCTCCCCCTGCTCGACGATCAGGTCGATCGCGGCGATCGCGCTGTCGGCATCGGTGACCGCGAACAGGTCCGACATCATCTGATGGGTGATCTGCTTCGCCGGGTCGCCGGCAAACGACGCGCCCGGCATCTGCGCCTTGATCTTCTCGTAGAACTCGCCGATCGTCAGGTGCGGGTCCTCGGCCTCGCGTGCGACGGGAAAGTTGAGCGGGTCCTCGGGCTCCTCGATCGCCATGAACGTCTTGTGGACGTGCTCGGTGGAGACCTTCTTCAGCGACACCTCGAGACCCTTGTCGACGGAGCCCGGCAGCGGCCCGGGGTACGTCGGGACGAAGCCGGGGTCGTCGATGACCGGTGCCCCGCCGAGCGCGTTGAGGATGTTGCACGCGAACGCCATGTGGTTCATCTCCTCGATCACGATCGAGAGGATGAGGTCGGCGATCTCGGTGTTCGTGCCGGGCTCGATCGAGTACAGCGCGTACAGGTACGGCGGGATCGTCGAGTGCTCGAGCTTGATCGCCGTCAGGACCGCGCTCTGCAGGCCCTCCGGGGTGTCCAGCGCGTTCGCGACGTCGCGTTTGAGGCGCAGCATGCGTCAGCCTCCCTGTTCGCCGTCGGCTCGTTCGCCGATCATGCGCCGCGCCGCGGCGGCCTTGCCCGCGGGCTCGGCCGGCT
>JALZJA010000517.1 GCA_030860005.1 Actinomycetota bacterium | reverse complement strand
GCACTGGCGAGAGCACCGGCCCGTCGCCGGCGTGCGGGCGGGCACGCCGCAGCGTGTTGTAGCTCGCCGGCGAGACGAAGTGCATGGCGCCGCTCGCCGATCCGACCCAGCGGCCGTCGATGAACAGCTCGGCGCCGAGGGTCATGCTCGTGAGTGCGCCGCCCTGTCGCTCCTGATCGAAGAAGCGGATGCCGACGACGAGCGGACGGGTGACGTCCACCGCCACGAGCGCATCGAGATCCCCCACCTCGATCTGTGCCCGCCGCAGCGGGAAGACGGTCCCCTCGGGAACGCCGTAGAAGCGGTGGGACACCAGCGTGCCGGCCTGGCGCACGACCTCCGCCAGCAACAGCAGGTCGTGGTGGCGCCCGGGCCCGTCGTTGTACAGCTTGTGGGTGCGCGGCAGCTGACCGGCGACGACGTAGCGGTCCTCGCCGGCCTCGGCGGCATCGGTGAGGAACGTCTCGGCGACGGCGGCGCGGTGCACGAGCCGGCGGGGCACGGTGGCGTCGAAGCGCAGCGACTCGGCGCCGGGCGGTAGCGGGTGCGAAGAACTCAGGTCGAAAGCGACGGCCATGGAGCTGCCTTTCTCATCACAAGCACGCCAACGCGTGATCCGGGGTGTACAAGGGCGCAGGCGGAGCGTCGTACGCGAGGGCTCCGACGTAGCCGGGGGCCGGGTCGATGTCGACGATGGTGCGCGTGCCGTCCCAGCTCGGCGAGGCCGAGCCCGGCGACGGCGCGGAGAGCTCGCCGAGCCCGGCGGAGAAGCCGGCGCCGCCGGCCTTCGCGCGCGCCTCCTTGCGCGTCCAGAGCCGCAGGAAGGCCGTCGCAGAAGCGGCGTCCCCGAGCGACGGCAGGTGCGCGGACTCCTCGGGCGACGCCAACCACCGGGCGATCGCCACGACGTCGAGGCTGGGATCGACGCGCTCCAGATCGATGCCGACGTCGAATCCGGCCGTCACGGCGAGGACGGCGAGGCCGTGGGAATGGCTGACGTTGAACGCCGGGGCGTCGCGGGCATCGACGAACGGCTTGCCGTGCACGCCGGCGGCGATCTCGATGCGCCCGGGCGAGATCCCGAGATACGCGCCGAGGACGCTGCGAACGATCCCCCGGCCGACGAGGAAGTCGCGCCGGCGACCGGCGATCGGCATGCGGGCTGCGCGTGCGTGCTCGCCCGCCGAGCAGCTCGCGACCAGCCGCGCTTCGCGCGCGGCGGGTTGGTCGAGCGTAACGGTCCAGAGGTCCACTCCGCGCGGCGGGGCGAGCGGGCCGGCGGCGGTCGTGGACACGATCCGATACCTCAGCCGGCCGTCGCCGTCGCCGACGCCGCCTGCAGCGAGCGTCCCCCGCGATCGGCGGGCGCGAACTCGCCGTCCTCGGTGAGGCTGCCGACGATCGCGGCGCGCATCCCGTCGATCTGGGCCACGACGCGGCCATCGGCGAACGAGGCCACCGCGCGTCCGTCGCCGGGGTCCGTTGCGCCGGGCACGGACGACAGCTCGATCCGCTGCGATCCGGCGGCCAGCGCGCCGTCGTTGCCGGCGGTGTACAGGTCGAGGCGCCGGATCGTCCTCGGGACGGCCAGCAACCGCGGGATCTCGGGTGCCTGGTCGGGGACGCTCACTCGCAGCAGGCCGTCGAGCAAGACGACGGGCAGCAGGAGTGAGCTGAAGACCGGGTCGGCGGGGTCCAGCGTGGGCGCGAACGTCGCCCTGCAGCCCCGCGGTGAAACCCACATGTCCCGGGTCGTGACGAAGGGACCGGTGAGATGGACGGCCGGGTTGGGCAGGTGGTAGGGGTCTGTCACCGCGACCGCGTCGCCGGGGAGCTCGGGCAGCTCCCAGCGCGGCGCGACCGGCACGCGCTCGCGCATGTGCACGACGCACGAGAAGTGCGGCTTGTCGGCAGTCAGGATCCGGCCGTCGGGCGCGACGACGTCCGTCACCACGCGGACCGCGACGAGCGTCACGTCCGGCAGCCCTCCGATGACGGACGCGAGGATCTTCTTTTGAACGGGACGCCCGTCGGGGACCCGCAGGAACGAGTCGAAGATCAGCTTCTCGAAGCGCACCGCGACCCGATCGGGCACCAGCGCGGTCGCCGCCTCGGCCGCCATCTCGACGGCGAAGGTCCCGGGCAGCGTCGGGACCCCGTTGACGACGTGGTGGCGCAGGTAGGGGTCGCGCTGCGCATCGAAGACGCGCTCGAAGGCGACGTGGTCGTCGCCTCGCGACAGCGCCGCGCCGAGATAGAACGGCGGGCGCGGCGGGGCGGGCTCAGGCGGGTGCGCGGAGGCGCCGTCGGCGCGCGGTGCCTGCCCGAGGCCGAGGTGATCGATCTCGGCGTCGCCCATGAACACCGACCACGGATCGTGGGACGGCTGATCGAGCTCGCGCAGGAAGTGGTGGACGCCTTCCGCCGTCGCCATGCGCGTGTACGAGACGCGCCTGGACAGAAAGGACTTCATCAGCGGGTCCGCCCCCAGGCCGACCTCGCTCCACAGATTCCAGCCGATCGCGAACTCCGGCTGCCCCTGCACGCGGGAGGCGAACACCGACGCGGTGGCCACGAAGTCGTTCGCGGCCGCGTAGTCGGTCTCGCCGACCTGGCCCTTGAGCCCGATGTAGGAGCTGAAGTTGCACCACAACGGCGACCGGCCGGCCAGCGCTCGCTTGAGGTTGACGTACGCCAGGACCTTGAGATCGCGAACCGCGTGGAAGTCCTCGAGTCGCTTGCCCCGCATGAGGCCGGAGCGGTTGATGCCCGCGGCGTTGACGACGAGGTCGATCCGTCCCTCCGCGGCGAGCACCCGCCCGACGGCGCCCGCGAGCTGGTCGGCATCGCGGACGTCGCAACGCAGGTAGGTGACGCGACCAGCGTTCTCGGCGCCGATCGCCTCGAGGTTGGCGCGCGCGCTGCGGGCGTCTTCGAGGCGGCCGAAGGCGTGGTTGAGGGACTGCAGCGACGCGTCCGGCGTGCGCCGCATCGCCGTGCGCAGGTACTGCTCGCGGTCCGTCGGCGCGTCCGGCTCGTCGCTCCCGAGGTCGACCTCGTTGCTGCCGAGCACGTAGATCGTCGGGCGGTAGCGGCGGGCCAGCACCTTCAGCAGCTCGGCCGTGATGCCGCGCGAGCCACCGCAGGCGAGCACCACCGATCCCTCGCCGAGATGCGGCTCGCCGGCGGCGGCTTGCGGGACGGCCTGTTCCAGCGCGAGCACCTTGCGCGTCGTCTCGTCGTAGACGGCGACCGGGAGCAGCCGTTCGAGCGCCGACTCCGCCGTCGCCTGCCGCGCCCCGAGCGCGGCGTCGAGGCTGCTCGTGACGGTGGCGCAGATGCGTGCGCCGGGCAGCTCGAATCCGGCGGACTTCAACAGCCCGGTGAACAGGCCGGCAAGCGGCGCCACCTCGCCACCGGCGACGGCGCCGAGCAGGCACGCGAGCACCGATGCTGCGTCGTGGTCGAGATCCTCGATCCGGTCCTGCAAGACGAGGAAGACGAGATCGTGCAGCGACAGCAGTCCGTGCAGCTCGCCGTCCGCGACGGCGCCGACATCGACGCTCGCCGACAGGTCGGTCAGGACTCGCACATCGCGGACGGGGTGCGCGATGGCCCCGAGCGCGCCGCGGACGGTCTGCGCAGTGATCGAGGACAGGTGGACGCGACGCGGTCCCGGGCGCTCGAGTGCGACGGTCGACAGGATCGTCACGTGCTCGCTCGGCGCGACGCCGTCGAGGAGCGCGGGCTTGTCGGTCAGCACGAGCGCACCGTCGCCGAAGAACTCGACGGGCTCGCGCACGGGCCGCGCCGGCTCCTCGACGAGCGATACCCGATGGCGCGCGACGAGGAGCGGCTCAGGATCGGGCTCGGGATCAGGATCGGGATCGTCCTGGCGGACGGGCAGCGCGGGAGCCGGCGTCGACGCGGCGCCGGCCGTCTCCGCGCCGGCGTCCTGGAGTCGCAGCGTCAGCGGCGCCACCCGATGGCCGTCCTCGACGCACTCGACCACGACCGCCGGCCGGTCACCGACCAGCGCCTCGAGGATCGCCAGCCCGCCCTCGGCGCCGAGGTAGCTGGGCCGGTCGCTGGTTGCCTGTCCACAGCGAATCACCGGCAGGTCGCTCGCAGGCCGGGCCGGGGTGTCGCCGAGGTAGGCGAGGATCGGCAGGTCGTGCTCGCGCGCGGTCGTCTCGCGCACGAGGGCGAACATGACAGCCCCCTCCGCCACCCCACGCTGCCCGCCCCCCGGCCCGAGCAGGCGCTCGCCGAGGATGTCGGCGATCTCGTCGCTCGAGTTGCCGTTGACGCCGCTGACGAGCGCGACGTCGAGCTGCCCGCTGCGCAGGTAGCGCGCGGCCGTGTCGATGGCGGACAGGGTCGAGGCGAAGCCGGCGTCGACGGTCATGTTCAGACCGTGGAAGTCGAACGTGTTGGCCACCCGGGCCGCGATGATGTTCGGCATGATCCCCGGGAAGGCGTCCTCGGTCGCGGCGGGGACCGCGGCCCGCACCCGCTCGGCGTAGGCCTCGTACGTCGCGAGCGCCGCGGTGCTCGCGCCGGGTTCGAACAGGCGACGCAGATCGTCGAGATAGCAGCGCAGCGCGTAGAGCCCGGCGTGCCCCGTCGGCCCCATGTGCCCCGCGAGCACGCCCGTCGTGGCGGCATGCTGCTCGAGGAACGCGCCGAAGCGATCGGTGAGCCCGAACATGCACTCCACGCACATCAGCTGTCCACGGTCCAGGACGCGCTGCGCGCTCGGGGGGATCCGCACCTTGCGATGCGCAGGCAGGCGGTACTGCGCTCCGAAGGACCGCGCCGGGCCGGGACCCTGCCGGCGCAACCACGCGGCGACGGCGTCCGGGTCGTCGAGTCCCGGCAGGTGCGCGGACCACCCGGCGATGACGACACGACCCGGCGGCGCGAACCGCGACGCCGCCGCCGGCCCCGTTGCGGGGTCGTCGCGGTCGGCGACGACGAGATGCGCGTTCGTGCCACCGAAGCCGAAGCCCGAGATCGAGGCCGTCCGCCGGGTGCCCGCGTCCCACGGCACCGGCTCGGTCGGGATCGTGATCGAGCTGGCGCCGATCTGAAACGCGTCGGGCGTGGCCTCGAAGCGGTGCTGGCGCGGGATCGTCGAGTGCTCGAACGCGAGCAGGATCTCGATCAGCGAGACGACGCCGGCCGCCCAGCCGGTGTGCCCGATCAGCGACTTGTTCGACGTCACGTGGATCGGGTGATCGGCCGGAAGCGCCTCCCGCAGCGTCGTGAACTCGGCGACGTCGCCGGCCGGCGTACCGGTGGCGTGCGCGACCACCCATTGCAGATCCTGCGGCTGGACTCCCGGCGCGCTGATGGCGCGCGTGACGGCGAGCTGCTGGCCCTTCGTGCTCGGCGCGTAGATCGCCTTGCCCTTGCCGTCGGACGAGGAGCCGAAACCCCGCAGCACGCCGAGGACGCGATCGCCGTCCGCGGTCGCGCGGCTCAGGCGCTTGAGCACGACGACACCGGCCCCGTCGGAGAACAGCACGCCGTCGGCGCCACGATCCAGCGAGCGCACGGCGCCACCGGTCGACAGGCCGTGCAGCCGCGAGAACAGCACTGCGCCGCGCGGCCCGAGCGCGAACGCCCCGCCGCAGACGGCGACGTCGCAGTCGCCGAGCAGCAGGCTCGTCATGCCCAGGTCGACGGAGTACAGCGACGACGAGCACGCGGTGTCGACGACCAACAGCTGCGAGTCGTCGGGCAGCAGCCCCGCCATCGCGTTGCGCGCGGCCTGGTGGGGCAGGTACGCGCTCGCGTCGCCCGTGCCACGCCACAGGTGGCGCTCCGCGGCCTCGCGAAACGCGCGCACGGTGTCGTCGCGCAGGCCGGGGTCCGCGATGGCGGCGGCGGCCGCCCCGAAGCCGCGCACGGCGCCGGCCAGGACGACGGCCTCTTCGAGGTGCTGGCTGCCATCGGCGGTGTAGCCGACGGCGAAGACCACGCGCTCGTCGTCGCGCCGGCCCACACCGCGAAGGGCCTGATGCAGCGAGTGGCGCAACCACCGTGTCGTGTACTCGGCGCCGACGGTGCCGGCGTCGATCTCGGCGGCCAGGCTCGGATCCGGCTGAAAGCCCGTGATGAAGCCCGACTTCGTCTGGTACGCCTTGTCCTCGACCGCGACGTCGGCGCAATAGAACGCGGACGCGTCCCAGCGGTCGGCCGGCGTCTCCACGAACAGCTCGGCTCCCTCGAGCATGACGCGCCAGTACTCCTCCGGCGAGCTGGCGCCAGGGACCGCGAGGCCCATGCCGACGATCGCGACGGGGTCGTCCGCGCCCCCCTCGCCGGGGCCGCTCGTCGCCGGGCCGGGCGCTGCGAGCGGTGGCTTGGCGGGCGCAGCCTCGGCCTCGCCCGGGAGCACCGCCGGCCGCTTCGGCGGTGACAGCATCGCGTTGGCCAGGCTGAGCCCGCCGTCGGCAAGGACGACCTGGCCGGTCATCCACCGCGACAGGTCCGAGGTGAGGAACATCACGATGCCCGACAGGTCCTCCGCCGTCGCCAGGCGCCCGAGCGGCGTCGAGGCGATGACGACCTGCTGCATCTCCTCGGCGCGGGGGAACAGCTCGGCGACGTCGCCGCGAATGAGGCTGCACGACGCGGTGTTCACGCGCACACCGAGGTGCGCGTATTCGGCTGCCAGGTGCCGCGTCAGCGCCTCGAGCGCGGCCTTGGAGGTTCCGACCACCAGGTAGTTGTCGGGGACCATGCCGGCGCCGACCGACGAGATGTTGACGATCGTCCCGCCACCGCGCCCGGCCATCAGGGAGGCGGCGCGCGTCGAGCACAAAAAGCTGCCGAGCAGGTTGGTGTCGAGCGTCTTGGCGAAGAGCTCGGGCGTAACCCCCGCAACCGGGCCGAGCCAGCCCGAGGCCGCGTTGTTGACGAGGATGTCGAGGTGGCCGAAGCGCTCCCCGATCTCGTCGAACATGCGATCGACCTGCTCCTTCTTTGCGACCGAGGCCCGCAGGACCTCGGCCCGGACGCCGGTCGCCTCGAGCTCCGCCGCCGTCCGCTTGGCCTCCGTGAAGGAGTGAAAGCAGTTGATCAGCACGTCGGCGCCGCGCTCGCCCAGCTGGCGGGCGATCACCCTTCCCACGCCCTTGCCCCCGCCGGTGACAAGCGCGAGCTTGCCGCTGAGGTCCTTCATGCCTTGTGCGGCCATCGCCGGCTCCT
This sequence comes from Actinomycetota bacterium, assembly GCA_030860005.1. Lineage (GTDB taxonomy): Bacteria > Actinomycetota > Thermoleophilia > Solirubrobacterales > Solirubrobacteraceae > CADCVQ01. The sequence goes on along the minus strand of JALZJA010000517.1, from coordinate 1,107 downwards.
GTTCACGTGATCTGGAATGTGCGGTTGCGGTCACGAGGGTTCTCGCGCTCACGTTCCAAGAGGCGTGTGTCGCCGCCGTGGATACAGGGAGCAGCGAGAACGCGGCTGGTGTATCTGCAACGCAGCGCTTGCTCTCTCTCCAAGGAAGCGACGTCCCAGATGGGCGTCTTACACGAGCCACCGTGAGGAAATAACCGTGTCCACGACCTTCGATCGCGTCCTGCTCTTCCCGGGTCAGGGTGCCTTCCGCGACGGCGAGCTCCCGCAGCTTGCCGCGCGCCATCCCCATGTCCGTCAGGTGTTCGCCGAGATCGACCGCGTCGCACAGGATCTCGGCGCGCAACCGGCCGGGCCGCACGTGCTCGCGGGCGCTCGGCGCCCGCTCGCGCAACTCGTCACCGAGGCGCCGGACATCCTGCAGCTCGCCATCTACGGCACCTCGATCGCGCTGTGGACCATCCTCGGCGAGTCGGGCCGGCAGTCCGGCGCGCTCGCCGGCCACAGCTCCGGCGAGATCGCCGCCCTCGTCGCCGCCGGCGCGTTCACGGTCGCCGAAGGTGCGCAGATCGTCGTCCATCGCAGCGCCGTCCTGTCCGGACTCGCGCGTCCCGTCGGCGGGATGCTCGCACTCGCGTGCGATGCCGAGCGCGCCCGGCGGGTGCTCGACGCGGTCGGCGATCCGCTCGCCGCCGTGGCTGTGCGAAACGATCCGCGCCAGCATGTGCTGTCGGGCCCGGTCGACACGCTGGGCGTCATCGCGGACGTCGCGCGCGCCCTGAGCATCCCGGCGACTGCGCTGCCCGTCGCCTATCCGTTTCACAGCCCGGTGATGGCGGGGGCGGTCCCCGAGTTCGCCGCGCGGATCCGGCACATCGAGCCCCGTCCGCTGCGGATGCTCGTCTTCTCGCCGATCCTCGGGCGCTTTCACCGCGCGGAGGACGAGCTTTCAGAGCATGTCGCCAGCGCCCTCGTCGCGCCGGTCGACTTCGATCGCGCGCTGCGCCGCCTCAGCGCCGCCGGAGCACGGGACTTCGTCGAGTGCGCGACGGCGGGGACCCTGGCGCGCATCGTCCAGCGCTGCCTGCCGGACGCGTCCGTCCGGCCTGC
>JALZJA010000492.1 GCA_030860005.1 Actinomycetota bacterium | reverse complement strand
AGCCGCCGCAGGAGGCAAGCGACTTGGAGAACGTCCCCATGCGCAGGTCGACGCGCTCCTCGACGCCGAGGAGCTCAGCGGTCCCGGCGCCGCGCGCGCCGAGCACGCCGGCGCCGTGCGCCTCGTCGACCATCAGGCGGGCGCCGAAGCGTGCGCACAGGTCGGCGATCTGGGGCAGCGGTGCGACGTCGCCCTCCATCGAGAACACGCCGTCGACGACGACGAGGATGCCGCCCTCGTCGCGCGCCGACTTCTCCAGCACGCGTTCGAGCTTGTCGATCCGGTTGTGGCGGAAGGGACGCAGCTTCGCGCGGCTCAGCAGGCAGCCGTCGAGGATCGACGCGTGGTCGCCCGAGTCGGCGACGACGGTGTCGCCCGGCGCGAGCAGCGTCCCGAGCGCCGCGAGGTTGGCCTGATGGCCGGTCGTCGTGACGAGCGCTTCCTCGGTACCCATCCACTCGGAGATCTCCTGCTCGAGCTCGAGGTGCAGGGCGATCGTGCCGTTGAGCAGCCGCGAGCCGGTCAGGCCGGTGCCGTACGTGTTCAGGGCCGATCGGGCGCCCTGGATGACGCGCTCATCGCCGGTCAGGCCGAGGTAGTTGTTCGAGCCAAGCATGATGCGCTCGGCGCCCTCCATCTCCACGACGGGGCCGGCGGGACCCTCGAGCGTGCGGAAGTAGGGCAGCAGGTCGGCATCGCGCGCGGCGCGTAGCTGCTCGGCGCGCTCGTGCGCGCGGACCTTCGCGAAGACGTCGTGTGTCGTGGAGGCCATGTAGCTTGCGCCCGTGGGCGTTGAGGTGCGGGCGGTGAGGTCGCGGCTGGATCGACGGGAGTTCATCGAACTCCCGTACCGGCTGCACTCTACCTCGCCGCAGTGGGTGCCTCCGTTGCGGGTCGAGCGCAGGCTGTTCCACAACCGGCGCATGAACGCGTACTTCAAGCACGGCGAGGCGCAGGAGTTCGTGGCGCGGCGCGACGGCCGCATCTGCGGGCGCATCAGCGCGCAGGTCGACGCCGCCTACGACGAGCAGCACGGCCCCGGTACCGGGATGTTCGGGTTCCTCGAGCTCGACGATGACCCCGAGGTCATGGCCGCGCTGCTCGACACCGCCCGCGGCTGGCTTTCGCAGCGCGGGCGATCGCGGATGATCGGGCCGATGGACTACACGATGAACGACGAGTGCGGCGTCCTCATCGAGGGCTTCGAGCGCGAGCCGATGATCAAGCAGCCCTGGCATCCGCCCTACTACCGGCAGCGCTGCGAGCAGGCGGGCCTCGAGAAGGCGATCGACCTCTACATGTGGGAGCTCGAGATCTCCGGCCGCGAGAAGATCCTGCCCATCATCTTCGAGCTCGCCGAGCAGAGCGAGACCAAGCACGGCGTCGAGCTGGTCAAGATGAAGCGCCGCCACCTGCGCAAGCACATCGGGGCCTTCGGCGAGGTCTACAACACGGCCTGGAAGGACAACTGGGGCTTCGTCCCGTACTCGCAGACCGACCTTCACCACTACGCCGACGAGCTGCAGCTCGTCTTCGATCGCAACTGGTTCATGCTCGCCCAGAAGGACGGCGAGACGATCGGGATCGCGATCACCGTGCCCGACGTCAACCAGGTTCTCAAGCTCATGAACGGCCGCCTTCTACCATTGGGCTGGTGGCGCTTCCTGCGCAAGGGGAAGCTCATCAATCGGGTCCGTGTGGGGTTCCTCGGCGTCAGGCCTGAGTATCAACACACCGGAACGGCGGCTCGGTTCTACGTTGCGCACTTCGACCTGGCGAACGTCACACCGCAGAAGTGGGGCGAGATGGGCTGGATCCTCGAAACCAACCGAGCCATGAACAGGGGGATGGAGGCGGTGGGCGGCCGGATCGTCAAGCGCTTCCGCATCTACGAATCGAGGTTCTGATGGAAGCGGCGATGGTTGGCCACGCACGTGTGCGCTGCACCGCTCAGGCGTCGGCTCAGGGCGTCTGGCTACGGTCGCGCGACTGGGACCTGAAGTTCCTGATCCTCAGCGCCGGGCTCGTCCCGATCCCGCTGCTCATGTACCACGGGCTGGGGATCTCGCAGAGCGCGGTGAACCTCATCGTCGCCGGCCTCATCGGCGGCCCGCACCTGTACTCGACGTTCACGTATACGTTCATGGAGCCCAACTACCGCCGCCGCCACCGGCGCTTTCTCGCCGCATCGCTGGCGCTGCCGTTGATCGTGACGGTCATGGCGTTCGTGAACATCCAGATCCTGCTGACCGTCTTCTTCATGTGGGCATCGATCCACGTGCTGCACCAGATCACCTACATCAACGACTGCTACGTCGCCAAGGGACCGGTGCGGCGGCCGCTGAAGGAGCGCGTCATCGACTACGGGGTCGTCTTCCTGTGCCTGTATCCGGTCGCGACGCCGCAGATCCTCGACGGCTCGTTTCAGCTCGGCGGCACGCCGCTGTACGTGCCCGACTGGGCAACACGAGGAATCGTGGCCGACCTGCAGATCTTCGCGATCAGCGCGCTGTTCGGCACGTTTTTCGTACTGTGGGTGTGCAAGACGATCCGTGACTATCGAAACGGCATGCTGCTCGTCCCGAGCGTGCTGCTGATCGGGCTCACGATCGCGATCGGGTTCACGTTGCCGCTGTTTCCGAACACCGATGTCGCCTTCCAGGGCTTCAACGTCTGGCACTCCCTTCAATATCTAGCCCTCATCTGGTTTCTGATGGCCATGCGCAAGGAGCGCGGAGAGATCGACAACAACTTCGTAGCCGAAATGAACGGGCCCGATCGGCCATGGCGCTTCTATGGCCTCGCGGTCGCGCTGACGGCGCTCGCCGGCGCGCTCGTGCTCGTCATCCACGGCGTCTTCGGGGTCGACCTGCAGAAGGCGTACTACATTGTGATCCTGTCGACGCTCCTCCAGCACTACTACCTCGACCATCTCCAGTTCACGAAGCTCGGCGACCTGCTGGGCACCGGCGACCGCCTGCTGGCCGGGAAGCAGGTGGCCTCGTGAGCGCTGAGCGTGGGGAGGTGCTCGACGGCGTGCCGGTGCTCGCCGGTCCGGAGGCTCGCCCTGTCGAGCCGGCGCGCCAGCCGGGCGCGCTTGGCCCGGTGACGGTACAGACCGCCGCCATGGTCGGCGTCAGCGCCGTCGCGGGAGCGGCCGTCGTGGCGCTCGTGCGCCGGCGCAGGGTGCGCAAGATGGCGCGGGGGCGGCGGCGCATGCTGGCGCCGGTGCTGGCGAGCCGGTCGTTCCTCGTTGACGTGCATGTGCTGGGCGAGCGGAAGTAGCGGTCGGGGACCGGCCGCGCTTTCGGCGGGCGAATGGCATCGATAACAGCACGGTGGGAGGAGCGCCTGCGTGGCCGTGCGTCCGCGGGCCGTTCCGCGGTGCACGGGAGGGGGTGCTGTTCGAAACGTCCAATATATGGACGTTTTGCACCACACCCCCTCGGCGCCGAGGTCTCCGCCGCCGCGGAGCCTGTCAGCACCTGCCTTGTTCTTATCGATGCTGTTCGCCGGCGCTCTCGATCCGGATCGCGGAACAAGCGGAGTTGGCCGACGCGATCGTCCTGCCCGCGGCGTAGGTTGGCCGCCACGTGGTCGAGTTGCGTGTCGAGGTCGTGCCCCGCTGGGCGTTCCGCCTGCCGCCGTACGGCGGTCGCGACGGCGTGATGCGCGCCCGCGGCGGGGTGCTCGAGCGGCTGCTGCATGTCGAGGGCCGCCCGGCGATCGTGCGCGTGGCGCAGACGGCGCAGCGGCGCGTGCTCTTCGGCGCGTGGGCGGCGGATCGCGCCGACGCCGAGGCGGCGATCGCGCGGATGCGCTTCGCGCTTGCGGTCGACGACGACCTGCGCCCGTTCTGGGAGCGCTACCGCGACGACCCGCTCATCGGGCCGTCGCTGCGCCGCGCTCCGTGGCTGCGGATCAAGCGCCGGCCGGTCGCCTTCGAGGCGCTGGCGTGGGGGATCTGCGAGCAGCTCATCGAGTCGGGCCGCGCGGCCGCGATCGAGCGGCGCATCGTGCGCGCGCTGGGACCGCGCTGCGCCGACAGCGGCCTGCGCGACGTGCCTTCGGCC
>JALZJA010000470.1 GCA_030860005.1 Actinomycetota bacterium | reverse complement strand
GAGTCCGGGAAGACCTTGTAGGCCATGTGCAGGATCTGGTCGATCGCCTTGGGCGCGAGCGCGTGTGCGACCTCCCCGAACGTGCCCAGGCGGGTGTTGATCTCCTTCGGCCGCGCGCGCAGGGCCTCGCAGATGAGGTCGCCGGCCTCGTCGGGGCTGATCGTCGGGAAGTGGTCGTAGAGCTTCGTCGGCGCGATCATCGGCGTGCGCACGAGCGGCATGTGGATCGTCGTGAAGGTGATCCCGTGGCCGATCACCTCGGAGGAGACGACGCGCGGCCACGAGTCGAGCGCCGCCTTGGATGCGACGTAGGCGCTGAAGCGCGGCGGGTTCGTCTGCACGCCGATCGAGCTGACGTTGACGATGTGGCCGAAGCGGCGCTCGCGCATGTGCGGCAGCAGGGCCATGATCATCTTGATCGCGCCGAAGTAGTTGAGCGCCATCGTGCGCTCGAAGTCGTGGAGCCGATCCTCGCTGAGCGCGATCGAGCGGCGGATCGAGCGCCCGGCGTTGTTGACGAGCATGTCGATCGCCGGGTGGTCGGCGAGCATGCGCGCGACGACGTCGTCGATCGATTCCGTGTCGGAGAGGTCGGCGGCGTAGATGTGCGCGGTGCCCCCGGCGGCCTCGATCTCGTCGCGCACCGCCTCGAGCTTCTCAAGTCCGCGCGCCACGAGCAGCGGGATGCCGCCGGCCGCGGCGACCTTCAGCGCTGTCGCACGGCCGATGCCGCTCGACGCACCGGTGATGACGACCGTGCGGCCGTTGACCTGAGCCTCGAACGAGCTGTCCTTGAAGAGGTCGGGATCGAGGTTGCGCTCCCAGTAATCCCACAGCTTGTCGGCGTAGGTGTGCAGCTCGGGGACCTCGATCCCGGAGCCGTCGAGCGCGCGCTCGGTATCGCGCGTGTCGAACTGCGGCTTGAGCGTCATGTGCTCGACGACCGCGTCGGGGATGCCGAGGTCCGCAAGCAGGGTTCGGCGAAGCTCGCGCACCTGGGGCAGCTTCATGAGCATCGAGATCGCGCCCTTGGGCAGCGCATCGGTCAGCCGCTTGTCGATGCGCAGCGCGAGCTGCGGTGCGTGAGCGGCCTTGGCGAACTCGTTGAGCGACTCGCCCACGCGCATCGGCTTGGGGTTCGTGAGGTGAAACGCCTGGCGGTCGAGGTTTGGTTCATGGGCGATGTGGTCCAGCGCGGCGGCGACGAAGTCGACCGGGACGAGGTTCGTGTAGCCGAGCTCGGGGCCGATGAGCGGAAACCACTCCGGCAGCGCGAAGCGCGCCTTCTGGATCGCCTTGAAGAAGTAGTAGGGCCCGTCGATCTTGTCCATCTCGCCCGTCTGCGAGTGGCCGACGACGAGGGCCGGGCGGTAGACGCGCCAGGGCACCGTGGACTCGGTGCGCGCGATGTGCTCGGACTCGAACTTCGTGCGGTGATAGGCCGAGGGCAGCTTCTGCTCCTCGTCGAACATGTCCTCGCGGAAGAGCCCCCGGTAGGTGCCGGCGGCGGCGACCGACGAGACGTGGTGCAGGTGCCGCGCGCCCAGCTCGTTGGCGAGACTCACCGCGTGGCGTGTCCCGTCGACGTTCAGGCGCTCGTTGACCTCGTCGGCCGCGGTCATGTCGTACATCGCGGCGAGGTGGAAGAAGTGCTCGATGCTGTCCTTGAGCGTGTCGATCTGTTCGTCGGAGAGGCCGAGGTTGGGCTCCTGGATATCGCCGATGACGGGCTTGATGCGCTCGCGGGCGTTGCCCGGCCAGGTTGCGAGGAGGTCGTCGAGGCGGTCCTGCGAGCCCTCACGGACAAGCACGTGGATGTCGCCCTCGCGCTCGAGCAGTCGCTGCACGAGATGCCGGCCGATGAAGCCGGTCGCTCCGGTCACGAAGTACGCCATCGATCTCCTTCCAGTCGGACTAGCGCAGCAGAGCGCCAAACTCGTCGCCGCCGATGCGAGCGATGACATCTGTGGCACGGGTCTTATCGGCGAGCGTGGCCGCGCAGGTCTGGGATGTCAAGCGGAGCAGTCGGCTACCAGCCGCCGCGCCACTCGCCGCCCTTGGTGCGCGCCTTGGCGGCCGCCTTGCGCCGCGCCTTGCGCACCTCGAGGCGCCACTGGATCATCGACATCACGAAGACGAACAGCACAAAGAAGATGATGAGGATGAAGCCCGCGTTCGTGATGATCTGGTCGTCCGTCTGACCCCAGAGGCCCTCGCCGCCGTCGTGGGCGAGCACCGGCGCCGCCACGACGAGCAGCACCGTCAGGGTGAGCAGGGCGGTCGTCGACAGCCGGCGGATCACGGTGCAGAGTTTATATGCACGATCGGCAGTGGCGTGCCCGAACGCACAGCCGGGTAGCAAGCGCGTCAACGACCCGAGGAGGAGCCATGGACGCGCGAGACGACGCCGAGGACGACACGACGGACTTCGAAACCCGCGAGGTGCGGGCTGCGGGCGCGCAGGCGGCGGCGATCGGCGGCCGCGAGCCGGATGTCGGCGACGCCCCGGACGAGCCGATCGACGAGGCGCAGCGGCCGGTCCGTGAGGCCGGCGGCGGCGAGGAAGAGGGCTTTGAGATCGCCGAGCACGACCTCGTCCGCAACGCGAGCCACGACGACGGCGAGGGTTATCCGGAGCGCGATGGCTTCACGCCCGAGCGCGAGTCCGACCGCGCGGCGGGGGAGTACGGCCAGGCCGACGAGGAGATCCACTCCGACGACTGACGTGCCGGCTGCGCGGCTTGAGCGGCCGTCGGTGCGCTGAGCTTGGCCGGCCCGGCTCGGACCGCGCCACCGACTCGATGGCAGCACGCCAGGAAGTAGTCCCTGGGCATGCGGGACGGACGGCGGTAAAGAGGGGTTCTCATGAGTCGACCTGCGGCTTGCGTGCGCGGATGATCGCCGCGACCGCGTGCTCGTGGACGCGGTGCGTCTCGTCGATCTCGACATCGACCATGCCGGCGTCGGTCAGCACCCGGTCGAACTCCGCTTCAGTCAGAGCTCCGGCGATGCAGCCGGTCCACGCAGCGGTGGCTTCATCCATGTCCGGCTCGGCGATCACGTCGGAGACGGCGAAGCGCCCGCCCGGCTTGAGCACTCGGGCGACCTCGCGAGCCACGCTGGTCTTTTCGGCGGCGAGGTTGATGACGCAGTTGGAGATGATGACGTCGACGGAGGCGTCGGCGAGCGGCAGGTTTTCGAGGTAGCCCTTGACGAACTCGACGTTCTCGATGCCGGCATCGTCGGCGTTGCGGCGGGCGAGGTCGAGCATCTCGTCGGTCATGTCGACGCCGATTGCTCGCCCGCGCGGCGCGACACGGCGCGCGCTGATGAGGACATCGCCGCCGGCGCCCGAGCCGAGGTCGAGCACCGTGTCGCCGTCGTGTAGCTCGGCCACGGCGGTCGGCACGCCGCAGCCCAGCGAGGCCGGCAGGGCAGGTTCGGACGCGTCGTCCCCGTCGTACAGCGAGCCGCCGAAGACCACGTGACCACGCTCGTCTGTGAAACCGGCTCCGGGTCCGCAGCCGCAGGATGAGTTACGGCCGTCGGTTGTGGCGCGGGCCGCGGTCGCGTAGCGCTCACGAACCGTCTCTCGCACATCGCCCTGGTCGCCGTTGCCCGCGGAGCAGCCGCAGCTGTTCGCGGCGACAGCGCTTGCGCAGCACGCCTGCTTCGCGCTCGGCTCGCAGCAGCTCTCCTGGGCCGCTGGCAGGCAGCAGGAAGAGGTCGGGTCGGTGCTGGTCAGCTCAGCCATGCCGACAGCTCCTTCAGTGCATCGGGGCGGACGTAGTAGTAGGCCCACAGGCCGCGGCGCTCGGAGTCGACGATCCCGGCCGCGCGCAGCTTGGCGAGGTGGTGCGACAGCGTCGATTGCGAGACGTCGAACAGCGGGACGAGCTCGCAGACGCAGACCTTGCCGGCGTGCAGGCGCAAGACGTCGACGAGCTGGAGCCGGATGGGGTCACCCAGCGCCTTGGCGACCGAGGCCATCCGTGCCGCGTGCTCGCGCTGGACGTCCGGATAGACGATCGGCTCGCAGCAGCGCTCGCCCGCTGGCCGCTTTTGCTTCGGGGCGAGTTCCAGATCGATGCTCATCGATCTACAGATATCAATTGAAGTCACGTTTGTCAATCGATACGTTGCGCGGCATGAGATACGTGCTGTTCGTGTGCAACCAGAACGCCGGGCGGTCGCAGATGGCGCAGGCGTTCTTTGAGCGCCACGCGCCGGAGGGCTTGCGCGCGGAGTCCGCGGGCACCAAGCCCGCGAAGCAGGTCCATCCGGTCGTGGTCGAGGCGATGCGAGAGATCGGCATCGACCTCTCTCGCCGGCGGCCACGGCGGCTGCTCGTCGAGATGCAGCTCCACGCCGACTGGGCGGTGACGATGGGCTGCGGGGACGCCTGCCCGTACGTTCCCACGCGGGTCGAGGACTGGCAGCTGGACGATCCAGCAGGCGTCGACGTGGACGGCGTGCGCGCCATACGCGATGACATCGAGGACCGCGTGCGAACGCTCATCGACGATCGGCTGCCCGAGATGCTCAACGACCGCACCGCGCACCAGCTGCGCCTCGTGCGCCTGCTGCCCCAGCTCGTCGAGGAGTTCGAGGGCGTGCGCTCGCCCGAGGAGATCCGCGCATGCGCCGACGTGATCCTCGGCGAGTACGACGGGGCACCGGTGCGCTCGTTCGTGCTCGCGCTCGCGCACAGGCGCACGCGCGACTGCCTGCGCGCCGAGGTCTGCCAACCGCTCGCGCTGGCCTGATCCGGTGGAGCGGCCGGACCTGCTGCGCCGCTCGTGCGCCGAGGGCCTCGCGGCGTTCGCGCTCGTCTTCGCGGGATGCGGCGCGATCGTCACCGACGCGACGCGCGACGGGGCGCTCGGCGCAACCGGCGTCGCCGCCGTCTTCGGCCTGACCATCATGGTCATGGTCTACGCGACCGGCCATCTCTCGGGCGCGCACATCAACCCCGCGGTCACGGTCGCGTTCACGCTCACGCGGCACTTCCCGGTCCGCGACGCCGTCGCCTACATCGTGGCGCAGCTCGCGGGAGCCGCGGGCGGCGCGCTCGCGCTGCTCGCCGCCTGGAGCGACAGGCCGGCGGCGCTGGGGGCGACGGTTCCCAGCATCGAAACCGGCACCGCGCTCGGCTACGAGATCGTGCTCACCGCGTTGCTGATGTTCGTGATCATCGCCGTGGCCACCGACACCCGCGCGGTCGGTGCTGCCGCGGCGATCGCGATCGGCGGGACCGTCGCGCTGGACGCCCTCTTCGGCGGGCCGCTCACCGGCGCCTCGATGAACCCCGCGCGCTCGTTCGGGCCCGCGCTGGCGGCGGGTGAATGGCGCGGCTTCTGGATCTACGTCCTCGGCCCGCTCACGGGCGCCGCGCTTGGCGCCGGCGCGTACCAGCTCATCCGCGCCCCGCGGGTCGCGTGATGGCGCACGTCCTCTTCGTCTGCCTGCACAACGCCGGGCGCTCGCAGATGAGCGTGGCGCTGTTCGAGCGCGCAGCCGCCGGCACGGAGCACGAGGCCGCGTCGGCGGGCACGACGCCGGCCGACCGCGTCCATCCCGAGGTCGTCGAGGCGATGCGCGAGCTTGGCGTCGACGTCGCCGACCGCGTGCCGCAGCTGATCACCGACGAGCTCGCGCGCTGGGCCGACGTCGTCGTGACCATGGGCTGCGGCGACGCGTGCCCGTACGTGCCCGGCACGCGCTACATCGACTGGGAGCTGGCCGATCCCAAGGGCCGCCCGCTCGACGAGGTGCGCGCGACGCGCGACGACATCGCGCGCCGGGTGCAGGCGCTGCTCGGCGAGCTGTAGCGAGCACCCGCCTGCTCCTACCATTGAGGCATGGCCGTCCTGATCGCCTCCGACCTGAGCAAGGACATGGCGGGCACGCCGCTGCTGGGCGGCGTGTCGTTCAAGCTCGAGCGCCGCGATCGCCTGACGATCGCGGGGCGCAACGGCGCGGGCAAGACGACGCTGCTGCGGATGCTCGCGGGGGAGAGGTCGGTCGACGGCGGGGAGCTCGCGTTCCAGAAGGGCTGCCGCGTGGCGCTGCACGACCAGCGTCCTCCTCGCGACCGCGAGCTGACGCTGCGCGACTACATCCTCAGCGGCTGCAAGGAGCTCGTCGCGCTGGAGGCGGACCTCACGCGTCTCACGCTGAAGATGGCCGACGGCGACGAGGCGGCGATCGACGCCTACGGGCGCGCGCAGGCACGCCTGGAGCACGCGGGCGGCTGGACGTGGCGCGAACGCGCGACGTCGATGGTTCACGGGCTCGGCTTCGTCGCCGACGACCTGGACCGCCAGCTCGAGACGTTCTCCGGCGGGGAGCTGACGCGCGCGTCGCTCGCGCGCGCGCTCGCGGGCGATCCCGACCTGCTGCTGCTCGACGAGCCGACGAACCACCTCGACATCGAGTCGCTCGAGTGGCTCGAGCGCACGCTGACGTCGCTCGACGCGGCGATCGTGCTCGTCGCGCACGACCGCTGGTTCCTCGAGACGGTGGGCACCGCCGTGCTCGAGCTCGAGGCCGGTCGCTCGCGCTTCTTTGCCGGCACGTGGACCGCATGGCGCAAGGAGGCGGCGGCGCGCGAGCTCGCGCTCGGCCGCGCGATCGACAAGCAGCAGGCCGAGATCGCGCGCCTCGAGCGCTTCGTCGAGCGCTTCCGCGCGAAGGCAACGAAGGCCCGTCAGGCACAGTCGCGCGTCAAGCGGCTGGACAGGATCGAGCGCATCGAGCGCGGTTTGCGCGACCGCGCGGCGCTGAAGTTCGACTTCAAGGCGCCCGAGCGCTCGGGCCGCGTGGTGTTCGAGATGACCGGCGGGCGCGTGGAGGTCGCAGACGGCAATGTCCTGCTCGACGATGCCGAGATCTGGCTCGAGCGCGGTGAGCACGTGTCCCTCGTCGGTCCCAATGGCGCCGGCAAGACGACGCTCGTCGACGCGCTCGCGGGGACCAGGCCGCTGGCGGCGGGCAAGCTCAGCCGGGGGCACAACGTCAAGCTCGGCCACCTCTCCCAGCACGCGGACGAGCTGGGCTCAGGGCCGGGTGGCCGCGCGCGCACGGTGCTGGAGGCATGCGGCGTCCACACCGGGTTGACGCCGAACAAGGCGCGCGCGCTACTGGGGCGCTTCCTGTTCAGCGGCGAGGAGGCCGAGAAGCCGCTCGAGGGACTCAGTGGCGGCGAGCGCCGACGCCTGTCGCTGGCGATCCTCGTCGCATCGGGGGCGAACGTCCTGATCCTCGACGAGCCGACGAACCATCTCGACATCGAGAGCCGTGAGGCACTCGAGGACGCGCTGCTGTCCTTCGAGGGAACGCTGCTGCTCGTCTCGCATGACCGTGCCCTGCTCGAGGCGGTCGGCACTCGCACGGTCGCGGTGAAGGACGGAACGCTGCGCTCCTATGAAGGCGGTTGGCAGGAATACGTGCGCATCCGCGAGGAGGAGCGGCTGGCGGCGGCGGCCGCACCGCGCGCGCGGCAGGCGAGGCCGAAGAAGAAGAAGCCCAAGCCGGCGCCGGCGCCGGCCGCCTGTGCCGGTGAGCGGCTGGCGAAGCAGACCGCGGCGCTCGTCGCCGACGCCAACGGCGCCAACGGCGCAGGCGCGCAGCCCTCGAAGAACGCGCGCAGACGCATCCGCGAGCTCGAGCGCGAGATCGAGCAGGCCGAGCAGGCGCTCGAGCGGATCGAAGCCGAGCTCGCCGACCCGCAGGCGTGGGCGACGCCCGAGCGCTCCGCCGAGTCCAGCGAGCGCCACGGCGCGGCGAAGCGCGCCGTCGAGGAAGCCTTCGCGCGCTGGGAGGCCGCGGCGCCGTAGGTCCTGGCGGCGAGCTCCCCGGTGGGTCGACTTGACCATGCCATGGATGGTCAAACCGACCCACCCGCCGCCGCGGTCTGCGATACGGTCCCCCGGGGTCGAGAGGGACTTGAGGATGCGTCGTCGTGTCCTGCTGTCGTCACAGTCGGGGCGCTGGCGGCGCTGATCGTCGCCCTGCCGACCGTCACGGGCGGAGCGCATCCGGGCGAGGCGCACGGGGTGGCGCCAATGGCCTGTTCGGCAA
>JALZJA010000436.1 GCA_030860005.1 Actinomycetota bacterium | reverse complement strand
GCCCCCGGCCGCAATCAGTACCACCGCGAGGAGGGAGAGCAGGCGGCGCCACGTCACGGCCGGGGGCGGATCTGGCTGGGACAGCCGCTGAGCACGCACGACGAAATCCTACAGGTCGTCGGAGTCTCAGCTACTCTCCTACATGGCGTAGTGATCTGCCGACTCGATGACGACATTGACAAAGGACTGGAACCGGCACGTGACCGATGCCGAGGAGATCGCGCGGGGGACCGGCTTTCGGCACCTGCGCGATCGCATCCTCGAGCTCGCCGCGCCCCAGGCCACCGACGTCGTGGTGGACATCGGGTCCGGGACGGGGCTGTTGAGTCTCAAGCTCGCGCCCCTGGTCGAGCAGGTATGGGCGATCGACATCTCCGCGTCGATGGTCGACTACCTGCGCACGAAGGCCGCGAGCGCGGGGCTGCAGAACGTCGATGCCGCGGTGGCGTCGGCCGTGAGCCTGCCGCTCGTCGACGCCTTCGCCGATCTCGTCGTGTCCAACTACTGCTTTCACCACATGGGCGACCTCGACAAGCGCCGCGCGCTGCAGGAGGCGATGCGGGTGCTGCGCCCAGGCGGACGGCTGGTGATCGGCGACATGATGTTCGACTTCGCCCCCGACGATCCGCGCAACCGCGCTGTCATCGCAGGCAAGGCGCGGGCGATGCTGCACAAGGGCCCCGCCGGCGTTCTGCGGCTCGCCAAGAACGCCGTCCGCCTGGCCTGCGGGCGATGGGAGCGCCCGGCGCGGGCGCAGTGGTGGCGCTTCGCCCTGACCGAGGCTGGGTTCACCGACGTTGAAGTTACTTTGCTCGAGCACGAGGGCGGCCTCGCGTGGGCGCGCCGCCCGTTGCGATACTGAGATGCATGGCTGACCTGACCCCGATCCAGGGCGAGCTTCAGACCCAGATCATGGCCGCGCTGTGGCACCTTGAAGCGGGGACCGTCGAGCAGGTACGAGGCGCCCTGCCGCCGCGCTACCGCGGCGCGTACACGACCATCCAGACGGTGCTCAACCGGCTCGCCGAGCGCGGGTTTGTGGCGCGCAAACGCGCTGGTCAGGCAATCGTCTACAGCCCCATGTTCACCGAGGCGCAGTACCTCTCACGCACGATCCAGCACACCCTTGCCTCGGCGTCACCCGACGCCCGCCGGGCCGCGCTCGCACAGCTCATCAGCGGTCTCGGGGACGGCGAGCGAGCCGATCTAAAGCGTCTGACCGACGAGGTCGACGCGGCGCGCAAGGCCAGGCGGCGATGACCGTGCTGATCGCGTTGCTCGTCGGCGCGGCGATCACCGCACCGCACGCGCTGCGTCTGGACGCTGTGCACCCGGTGACCGCCGCCGCGATCTGGTTTGCCGCCGTCTGCCTGCGCGCGCTCGTGGCGCTGTTCATGACGCTGTTCGTGGTGTTCTACGTTCCGACGACCGCGCTGTTTCAGCTCGTCACGCACTGGTGCTGGCATACCGCGCTGCCGCTGATCACGTCGCATCTGGGCCTCAGTGGTCACAGCCTCGGCGACGTCGCGCTGCTGGCCCCGGTCCTCGCGCTCGCTGTCTCGCTGCTGTCGGTGTGTGTGGGGCTGTGGCGTGCGACCCGCGCGATCACCACGTGGGTGCGGCGCACCTCGGTCGGTCCCGGCCCACAGGAGAGCCTGATCGTGGGCGAGCATGACATCGTCGTCGCGGCCGCCGGGTTGCGGCGCCCTCGCGTCATCGTGTCCGCAGGCGCGCTGGCATGCTTTGACGACGAGGAGCTGGCCGCCAGCCTCGAGCACGAACACGGGCATATCGCCCGCCGCCACCGCTTCGTGCTCGTCACGGCCGAGATCTCCCGTTCGCTGGCGCGCCTGCTTCCTGGGACGCGCCGGGCAGTCGACGAGCTGATCTTTCATCTCGAGCGCGACGCGGACCGCTGGGCGCTCGAGCGCATGCACGACCCGACCGCGCTGGCCAGCGCGATCTGCAAAGCCGCGCAACCACGAATCAGCGTTGGCGGCGCTCTGCTGACGCTTAGCGGCGGCGCCGTCACCCGCCGAGTACGCCAGCTGCTCGACTGCACCAGCCTGCCCGTCCGCCGAGCTCGCCTGGACGTGCTCGCAGCGACAATGGTGATCCTCGTCGTCGGGCTCGGCTCGGCGCTGCCGTCCGCGACACTTGCTGGAATCGACAAGGCGGCACAGGGCGCCAGCGTCCGTCACTGCGCGACGTAACGCCGGGAAAATAATCCGACAGCTTGTAGGTTCGTAGAACCTCGCGACCCCGGTCTCTGGGGGCATGTTGGTGCTGAACGCCTCAACCGGCTCCGGCACCGACACCGCCGGCCGCGGGCATCGCCACGGCCCCGGCGCTCCGCTGATGATCCCGCACCACAGGGCGCGATCCGGATGGCCCGCGTCGAGCTCGCCAAGGGCTCAAGCACCGAGGCCAAGCAACTCGCGAAGCAGATCATCGCCGCCGAGACACGCGCGATCGAGACAATGAACAAGCACCGCGCCGAAGCGTTGGGGCTCCCTCACCGGCGGGCGGCGTACCAGCCGAGGACACGAAGCACAACGACGCCGAGGACGATGGGATGTCTTCCATGGACCACGGTTAGAGCCGGCGGGTGCGCGAGCGGCCTGTGCGGCGTCGCGCATCCTCCACCCCAGCGGCGCCGGGTGACTGCGCGCCATCACGCACGCGATGCTCAATCTCCTACGCCATGTAGGATATGGGCCGCATGTGCTTGCACTATCCGCGGGAGTCACCGAGGAGCCCATGAACGACGGTCAGGCGGTCACGACAACCGCGATACGCCGCGATGCGGCCGACGTCGTACGACTGTACTCGCGGTTGGCCTGGGCCTACGAGGCCTGGGCCACGATCGCCGACTCGCGCGTCAGACGACACGTGCGCGACGTCGTCCACCAGTCCGGTGGCGGCGACGTCGTGGAGGTGGGATGCGGTACCGGCGCGCTGCTCGTCAAGCTCGCCCATGACAACCCAGAGGGGCTCACCGTCGGGCTCGATCTCGCGCCCGGCATGCTCGCGGCGGCGAGACGGCGGATCTACCTCCCCAGGAAAAACCGCGGACGTGAAAACGGCCGCGCGTGGTGAGCGTCGCGGCCGTTCTCGAATGGGCGGTGCTCTGGTGAGGAGCGCTTGGCAGCTTGTCAGCCGGTCCGGATGGCCAGGGTGTCGAGGTTGTAGGCCAGGATGCCCCATCCGGTGGTGGTCTTCTGCCCGTCATGGCTCTTCAGGCGGCTGCGCCGCAGGCCGTAGCCGCGCTTGAGATGGCTGATGCGGCCTTCGGCTCCGGTGCGGTAGCGCTGCATTCGTCGCTGGGTGCGCCGCGAGCCGGGCTGCTGGCGGCCAGAGATGAACACCCGTTCGGGGGCGAGCTCGGCGAGGGTCTGGGTCGTGGCCGCCAGCGTGAAGCCACCGTCCAGGGCAACCTCGCGCACCGCCAGCCCAAGGTCTGAGGTGCCCCGGGTTTCGTAGAGGCTCGGTTGTCTGGTTGTAGATCTTTCTAGATATTGGTCAAGTGGTCTGGGATGGCGTAGAGAGGCCCGGCCCGGCGGCTGGTCCTTGCACGGCGCCTGTGGCGGCCTGAGCCAGCACCGCTTGCAGCTCAGGCCCTCGGACGCGCGCGTGATAGATCGCTTCGTACTCGGCGGGCGGAACGTCGCCGAGCTCGCTGTGTAGGCGGGTGTGGTTGAACCAGCCGAGGAACTCGACGACGGCGATCTCGGCCTCAAAGCGCGTGCGGAAGACGCGGCCCTTGACGAGCTCGCGCTTGAGCGTGCCGACGAAGCTCTCGGCCATCGCGTTGTCATAGGCGTCGCCGACCGAGCCGACCGAGGGCGCGATCCCAAGATCCTCGAGGCGCTGGGTGTAGCGCATGCTGGTGTATTGCGAGCCGCGATCGGAGTGGTGGACGAGCCCGGCGTCGACGGGCGGTCGGCGTAGGTGTGCGGCCATCTCCAGCGCGTCGAGCACCAGATCGGTCCTGAGGTTGGCAGCGAGCTGAAAGCCCGTGATGAAGCGTGAGAAGACGTCCTTGACGAACGCCAGGTACACGAACCCCTCGAGCGTCTTCAGATACGTCAGATCGGCACACCCACAGCCGGTTGGGCGCTTGCGCTGTGAAGCGCCGTTCGACGAGATCGGCGGGCCGCGTGGCCGCCTCATCGGGCACCGTCGTGCGACGCCGGCGCGCGGCCGGCATCGCGCCCTGGATGCCCTGCTGGCGCATCAGCCGCTCGATACGACAGCGACCGACCGCAACGCCGCGGCGCGCCAGCTCCTTCCACACCCTGCGGGCGCCGTAGGCCTCGTAGTTGTCGCCGTGCAC
This sequence comes from Actinomycetota bacterium, assembly GCA_030860005.1. Lineage (GTDB taxonomy): Bacteria > Actinomycetota > Thermoleophilia > Solirubrobacterales > Solirubrobacteraceae > CADCVQ01. The sequence continues at coordinate 3,565 of JALZJA010000436.1, read as the reverse complement.
CTGGCCGATGACGGGCACAAGCGCCTCGTCGGCCTGCTGGCGCGCCGACGGCGGGCGGGTCTTGCGCGCGTAGTAGCTGCTCACGCACCACCCCAAGGTCCGGCAGATCGGCTCGACCCCGAAGCGCGAGCGGTGCTCGTCGATGAAGCTCATCGCTTCGGCCGGGTCGGGTCGAGCTCCCGCGCGAAATACGCGCTCGCCGCCTTCAATATCTCGTTCGCGCGGCGCAGCTCCGTGTTCTCCTTGCGCAACACCGCGATCTCGTCGCGCTCGGCGCTCGTCAACCGGTCACGGCGCTTGCCCGTGTCGGCCTCGGCCTGGCGCACCCAGGTCCTGAGCGCCTCCTTGTGAACGCCGAGATCCTGCGCGACATGCGCGATCGGACGGCCGGACTCCATCACCAGCCGCGTCGCGCGCTCACGCAACTCCAATGGGTACTTCCGCTGTGCAGGCATGCCCTTCGAGTTCTCCCTCCGCCAGGCAAAACCTGGCTTCGGAGCCTCTACCGAACCCGGGGGACCTCAGAGCCGCCGACGGCTCGCGTGTTGTCATGCCATCGTCCATCGCTGATCGGCGTCCTGGCTCACCCTGGCCGTCAGCCGTCCGCCGTTGGGTACGCCACCTGGCCGCCCAGCCGCACGGTCAGGCCACCAAGCAGCAGCATGATGCCCAGCACTCCGAGCACGGGTTGCAGCGGCGCCCAATAGCTCAGCGCGCCACTGACACCGATCAGCGCGACCACCAGCTTGTTGCAGATCGGGCAGCCCACCGCAAACGTCGACAGCAGCGTCGCGCCCAGCGCACGACGGCTGCGATCCGCACCCATCGATGCCGCGCCGCCGACCCGGACGTAGGTGGCGGCGGTCAGGCCCACGAGCAACGCGGAGATCGCCCACACGGGATAGTCCCACCACGTCACCGGCGTCATCCGCGTGTAAAAGCTCGTGCGAACGACCCCGGTCGGCACCCCGATCAACAGGCCCACCAGCACCGCCGCGGCGACCGCGACCACCCAGCGCCGCGGCGGCCAGGCCCGCATCGACCCGACGGCCGAGCGCATCCTGGCGAGGCGCATCGCCGCAGATGAAGCGCCTGAGACCTCCACGCCCGACATCGTACCGTGGTTCCGACAACCTGTCGGAGCCAGCCCGCGGGGAGATCACAGCACGACGAGGGCGGGCGCCAGAACGCCAGCGCACACGGCCACGCCATGAGTAGCCGGCCGCACGTCCCCGCTCGACCTCAGCTCGCGTTGTCTTCGTTCGACTCAGGTGCGGCCGCGCGGGATCCTTCGACCGGTAGGCCAAGCGTCATCCAGTCGTGGATGCCGCCACGGTAGTAGCGCAGCTTGTCGGCCGGGTAGCCATGTTCGAGCAGGGCACGCACGGCTTCCGGCGTGGCGGCGCACTGCGGACCGTTGCAGAACAGCACGGTGGGCTGGGTCCGGTCGAGTTCGTCGACGCGATCCACGATCTGCTCGTGAGGGATGCCGCGGGCGCCGGGGATCGTCGCCTGCTCGCGGTAGACGTCACCGCGAGTATCGATAACAGGCCTGCCAGCGTTGAGATGCTCGATCACCTCGAGCTCAGCAACGGTGTGGATGCCCAGCGCGACCTCAAGCGGCTGGATCGTGCCCCACGTGCCGTCTACGACTACGAAGCCCTCGCGATCAGCGAGCCTCGGAACCATCATCTTCTCGTCTGTCGGGGTGCGCCGTTCGATCTTCATGATTCGCCTCCGTTGACGGATCTGCGTCGTTGTCGGGGCGGCTTGCCGAGACGCAGATCACGGAGCCGCTGCGCAGCTTTCGCGCGCCCACATGCACTGCCACGCCGGCGCGCGCTCGGATACGCCACCACGACGAAGACGAAGGAGCCGCCTCGACCACCGCTCGGCTTCAGTGGCGACGAACACTAGACCGAAGTTCCCGGGGTGTGCCAGACGCCGAACCTCCGTCGCAACCGGTCGTTCAACGAGTCGGTCGCTGCGCGCCGCCGACCTGCGCACTCAGCGTCGTACCGCGCAGCGCGCCCGCGATCCCCTGCTCGAGCTGCTCGGGTGAGACGACGCCGATCACGTGCCCGACGATCCGGCCGTCGCGGCCGATGAAGAACGTCTCGGGGATCCCCGACACGCCCCACGCGCGTGCTGTGGAGTTGTCGGGGTCGCGGACGTTGGGGTAGGTCTGTTTGAACGCCTTCAGGAAGCCGTGCGCGTCGGAGCGTACGTCTTGCATGTTCAGTCCAACAAACAACGCTCCGCGCTTGCCGTGGCTGCGCCACGCGCGTTGCAGCAGCGGCGCTTCTTCACGGCACGGGATGCACCACGACGCCCAGAAGTTCAGGACGACCGGCGTGCCGCGCAGCTCGCGCAGGTCGACGTTGGCGTCCGTCATCGCATCGCCGACGGTCTGCTGCAGCGCCGCGGGCACGATGCCGCGCGCGAGCACGTCGAGCTTGAAGCCCGGCGCGGGAACGGGCTGCTCGCGCGACAACGCATCGTCGATTGTGGAGTCCGGGGCCTGCGCGATCAGCCCGTAGGCCAACAGCGCGATGAACAGCGCGCCGATCGCCAGCGCCGCGACGAGTCCGGCGTGGCGCAGCGGCCCACGTTTGTCGGGTGCGCGTGGCGGCGAGCTGTCGGCAGGCTGCCCGTGGCCGTCGTCGTCGACGTCGACGGTCATCGGCTGTCGTTGGGCGCGACGATCTGCACCGGCGCGTTGAACGCGCTGTAGCGGCTGGTCGCGAAGTTGCCTTTCGCGATCGTCATCTCCTCGACCACGCGCCTTCGGTCGATATCGATCGTCAGTCGGATCCACGCCGGCGTGCCGGGACCCATCAGCGCCACGACAGCCAAGCGCCGGCCAGCGCGGCGGAGTTGGCGCAGCAGCCGCACCTCCTGCGCGTAGTTCGTCCAGCGCCACCAGCTGCGCGTCGAGAACGCGATCCCGCTGCCGTAGCGGCCCGGCTGCCATGGCGCCCCGGGCTCATAGCGTGACCATTGGCGCTTGCCGATCACGACGCTGGCCGTGCCCGACGGCGCGTTGATGTACGCGAACCTGTCGGGGGCCTGCAGGCGGTAGGTCGTCTGCGCGAAGCTCCCGGGGCCGCTCGTGACCCGTTCGAGCTGACGCACGCTGCGCAGCTTGCGCATCGCGGCCTGCGCACGTTCCAGCAGCCGGCGTGCGCGCGTGCTCTCACCCGCCTGCCAGCGTGTCGGTAGCGCCGCGATGTACTGACGGCCGCGGTCGCGCACGCGCACGCGCACGCGCGCGCCGAGCGTCGAGAATCGCCGGCAGCCCGCGCCGCAGGTCACGTCCTGCTGGCCCTGCACGTCAAACGGCAGTCTCGTCGGCCTGTTCTTGTAGTCGAGCACGCGCACCGTGCCGGTCGCGCCGCGTCCCTGGCGGCGCACCCACGCTGCGACGAGCTGCGAGCCGGCGTGATCGGCGACCGCCAGCTCGTCGGCAGCGGGCCGTTGCAGCGGACACGGATCGCAGGCCGGTTGCGCCGCCAGCGCCTCACCGGCATCGGCGAGCTGGCGCGGCGGCAGCGGGAAGGCGGCC
>JALZJA010000388.1 GCA_030860005.1 Actinomycetota bacterium | reverse complement strand
CGTGAGGAGCCCCATCCGCGCTATCGCATCCGCTGGGAAGATGGGCGCGAGTCGACGTACACGCCCGCGGCGGGTGCGCTACGCGCAGCACCGGCCGACACGACCGCCTGACCAGTGACCGCGGGCTGCCTCGCCGGCGGGTCGGCCCGTTGGGCGCACCGAGCCGCTCTGTCGCTCGTTGTGGCAGCGCTGGCGCGTGAGCGGTTGCTGCGGATAGCGCGACGGCCGGTCCAGTGATGGTGCCGCTGGGGATCGGGCTGATGGGTGACGTGATGCTCGGCCGGGGCGTCGGCGCGGTACTGGCGCAGCGTCCCGACCACGTTGTGTGGGGAGAAAAGCTTCGCACGGTCGCGGCCCCACTGGACCTGATCATCGCCAACCTCGAGTGTTGTCTGTCGATGGGCGGGCAGCCGACGCGCCGCATTGCCGGTAAGCCGTTTTTCTTTCGCGGCCCGCGCGCTGCCGTGACGCAGCTGACGGCCTTAGGCGTGCGCGCCGTCGGCTTGGCCAACAACCACGCGCTGGACTACGAGGAGTGGGCGCTTCAGGAAACCCTGGCGGTGCTCGATCACGCCGACATCGCCGTCACCGGCGCCGGCGCTGGCCTTGCGCACGCGCGCCTTCCGGCGGTGCTCTCGGCCGCTGGCAGCCGCGTCGGCGTGGTGGCGTTCTCCGATCATCCGGTCGAGTACGCCACCGTCGACGACGAGCACCTGGGCATCGCGCATGCCGATCTGCGCCGGGAGGTCCCCGACTGGCTGCGAGACGAGCTGGCGTGCCTACGCCAGACCTGCGACGTCGTCATCGCCTTTCCGCACTGGGGACCGAACATGGCCCCCGACCCGCAGCCCTGGCAACTCCGTCGCGCCGAGGAGCTCCAACACGCAGGCGCACATCTCGTGGCCGGCCATTCGGCGCATGTCTTTCACGGCATCGCGTGGACCGCCGGCGGACCGATCCTCACCGACCTCGGCGACGCACTGGACGATTACCGCGTCGATCGCGAACTGCGCAACGACCTCGGCATCCTCGCGATCTGGCGCCCGGCGACCGAGGAGCTCGAGCTCGTCGGGCTGCGCCTGAAACACGCGTTCACCGATCTGGCCAGCGGAGCCGACGCAGACTGGATCGCGCAGCGCCTGCAACACACCTGCGGAACGCTGCACATCGACCGCATCGACGAGCAGCGCTTCCGCATCAACCCCTAAGTCATCAGCCCTCCGTGGGTTAGGGGCTATCGCACGTCGTACGCCAACGCGGGTACCGCGCTGGCGCTGCCGCTGTGCGCGATGAGCCGCACTCTCATTCAAGCGATATCTGAGTGCCGCTGATATCCAAGCGGCGGTCTCGCCCATGACGGGCGTGGTGGGTCGCTACGTGTTGTCCGGGGGAGATCCGGCCTGCTGCTGGGCGGCGGCGCGCTGGACCCGCTCGACGATCTCGTCGAGATCGTCGGTGACGTGAAGCAGGTCGAGATCGCGTGCGCTGATCTTGCCTTCACCAAGGGTGCGGTCGCGCAGCCAGGTGACGAGCCCCGACCAGTACGCGGTGCCGGTCAGGATGACCGGGAAGGAGCGGATCTTCTCCGTCTGGATGAGGCACAGCGCCTCGAAGAGCTCATCGAGCGTGCCGTAGCCGCCGGGTAGGACCACGAATGCGTTGGCGAAGCGCACGAACATGACCTTGCGACAAAAAAAGTAGTGAAAGTCCAGCGAGAGATCGACCCAGCCGCTGGCGGGCTGCTCGAAGGGCAAGTCGATGTTCAGCGCGATCGATCGCGCCCCGGCCTCGCGTGCCCCGCGGTGTGCGGCCTCCATGGCGCCCGGTCCGCCACCGGTGATGACGGCGAACCCAGCCTCGCCCAGCCGCCGGCCGACCTCACGCGCCAGCTCGTACTCCTGCGTGCCGGGGGGCGTCCGCGCCGAGCCGAAGACCGACACCGCGGGCGACTCGCCGGCGAGCTCGCGAAAGCCCATCGCCAGTTCGGCGCGCATTCGTTCCAGCCGCGTTTCGTCGCTGATCTCGCTGAGGCTGACCTGGGCCTCGGCGCCGAGGAGCTCCTCGTCAGGGGTTTCGGGCCGCCGCGCCAAGCCCGCGAGGTTAGAGGCCGGGCCGACCCCGGCCGCTTCGCGCTGCAGCTCCTTCACGGAAGTGTCCTCGACAGCGCTGCGGGATCGCGCGAAGAGCGGCACTGTTCGCAGGCGCGCCGCGGGTTCTGTCGAAGTTGCTGCCTATGGCGCGGCATAGGCGACACGACCGCTCGCTGAGCGGTGCCGGGTGGGCATCGTGTCGCGCGAGG
>JALZJA010000573.1 GCA_030860005.1 Actinomycetota bacterium | reverse complement strand
GCCTCAGGAGGCGCCACCACCCCCGCCTCTCGATGAGGGCGGCGCCACCGTGTTCGAGGATCCCGCCGACGACACAGGCGGGGGTCCGCGTATCTCGGCGAGGGCACGCAGCCTGTCCAAAGGGCGGGTCGAGCTGATGGTCCGGGTGCCCGCTGCGGGCGGCCTGCGCGCCGACGCGAAGGCCCAGGCTGGCAAGCCCCTGCGGCAGCGGACGATAGCGACGCGGAGCGGGCGCCCGAGGAAGGCCGGGCGCTTCCGGATCGTGCTGCGCCCGGTCAAGCGTTACCGATCGGAGCTCAAGCGCCGCAAGGCGATCCAAGCGCGGGTCGGGGTCGACTATGTGCCCGCCCGCGGCGGGCGGCGGCTGCGAACCGGCATCCGGGTCACGTTTCGCCAGAAAGTCCCGCGCAGGGGCCGAAAGCGGTGAACGTATGGAGAAGGTATGGAGAAGATGCGGCAACCGCCTCGTGACCGGACGGTTGGAGTTCGGTGAACGGAGTTGACGCCCCGGCTGACCGCCTCCACCCTCGCCACGTCCCCGCTCAGTCAAGCGACGCTCCATCAAGCGAAAGGAATCTCTTCTTCATGACTCGCACACTCCGCGCCACCGGAGGGGCCTCGCGCAGCGCCGCGCTCGCGGCTCTCACGCTTGTGGCGGCCGCACTGGCCGCCCTCACCATCTCTACGCGGGCCGACGCCGCGTTCACGACACCTCAGTGCCAGGGTGCCGACGTCGTGGGCCGCGGCGCCTCCTTCGCCCGCGACGCTCACAGCGCGTTCAAGCTCGACTTCGAGAACCGCTTCTGTGCAGGCGGGCCCAAGGTCGACTACGAGGCCCTGGGCAGCGGCGCCGGCCGGGAGGTCGTTGGAGCGCGTCGCGGAGCCAACACCAGCGGCGCCAACAGCCGCAACCCCGTGCCCCGCTTCGGCATGACCGACGAGCCGCCCAGCGTTACGGAGGTGAACCAGATCAACATGGGCACCGACACCGTCGGCGACGAGGACAGCATTCACGTGATCCCCGCCGCCGTCGGCTCAGTGGCGCCGCTGGTCAACTTCCCTAACAACTGTGACGTGAACCTCCTCAACGCCGCGGACAAGACTGACGAGCAGGGCACGGCCGACGGGATCCCGGACGGCACCGTGCGGGTCAGGTTCACCAAGGCCAAGTTCGAGGCGGCTTGGGCCAAGGAGGGCACGGCTGACAACTGGACCGAGCTGTTCCCGGAGCTGGCGCCGGACGCCGACTGCAACGTGGCGATCATCCGCGTCGTGCGCTTCGACGAGTCGGGCACCTCGTTCTCCTTCAAGGACTACCTCGACACCATCAACCCCACACGCGGATGGCTCACCACCTTCGCTTCGGGCCCGAACGGCACCCGCGACTGGCCCGGAGCCACGTTCGGCGTGCGAAACGATCCTGCGGATCCCTGCCCAGCCAACAGCGCGGGCGTCGTGCCCTCGGGCCCGGGCACGCAGGCCAACTCGATCGACACGCTCACGAGCGGATGCTCGAACGGCAACGGCCCCCTTGTGAGCAAGCTGAACGCGACCGACGGATCGATCGGCTACTCGGACATCTCGACCGCTCGCACGGCGAGCCCGAGCCTGGCGATCACCCCGCGGACCACGGCCGCGAGCACATTCGACAACGACACCTACTGGACCCAGATCCCCAACGGCAGCGGTTGCACCAACAGGCGCTCGTGCACCTCGCCGGCCGGCAGCACGTTCACGGAGCCGACGGCCTCTCCCAACGGCTTCAGGACGGACGGTCCGAGGGGCGCCAACTGCCAGAGCACCACGTTCACCAACGTTCCGGCATCGACGCTGGGTGACTGGTCGCAGGCCAGCGGCGTGAACGCCCCGACGGGTTACGGCATCTGCACGCTCACCTACGGACTGTTGTTCGACGACTACAAGAAGGCCTACGCCCTTCAGCCGAATCAGGCGGCCGAGGAGCAGAAGGCCCGCACCGTCAAGGACTACTGGACGGACGTCGTCAGTCCCGGAGGACAAGGTGTGCTGTTCAGCCAGGACTACGCGCCGCTTTCCCAGCAGATCCTCACGATCGCCGCGGCGGGCGTCGACGCCATCGGGTTCGACAAGGCCGCAACCGGCGGCGGTGGCGACACCGGCGGCGGTGGCGGAGGAGGAACAACCCCTCCCCCGGTGATC
>JALZJA010000365.1 GCA_030860005.1 Actinomycetota bacterium | reverse complement strand
GAGCGCGAGCGCCTGGCGGCCGCGCTCGGCGGCTGAAGAGGCGACGATCGGGCACCTCGCGATCCCATCGCCTCTGTCCTCCACGACACAGATGGGCCGGGGCACCACCAATCCACTCGCGCTCGCGACGAGAGTGAAACGCGATCACGTTGGGCACCATCGTGACTGACGACCCGCACCGGGCCGACGCTTCTGCTCTGCCCGAAGGAGTGACCGCCACGACTCATCTCGAGCTCAAGCTTCCCGCGCGCCCCGAGAACGTGGCGGTCGTCAGGCATGCCTTCGGCGGGCTCGCGGAGGCGCTCGATGTCGACGAGCAGGCGCTCGCCGACATCAAGCTCGCCATCACGGAGGCCTGCACGAACGTCGTCATTCACGCCTACGACGAAGATGAGGAAGGCGCGCTCGAGGTCGACGCCGCCGTGGACGGACGCCTGCTGAAGGTCGTGATCCGTGACCGCGGCCGCGGGATCGTTCCCAGGCCGGATTCCCCTGGCCTCGGCCTCGGCCTCCCGCTGATCGCGACCCTCGCCGAGTCCCTGGAGCTGGACAGCGACGGCTCTGACCAAACCGAGGTTCGCATGACGTTCCGCCTGGACGAGAGCGACGTGGCAGCGTGAACCTCAACGGTTTCAACGAGGCGCACCTCGCCGTCCAGCAGGGTCCGCTCGCCGCGCCCGTGCTCGGTCGCGTCATCGGAATGCTCGCCGCCCGAGCGGGCTGCCCGATCGACCGCCTCGACGACGCGCTGCTGATCACCGACGCGGTGGCAGCTCGCGCCGGCTCGTTCAGCGACGACGGACGGATCGGCGTCCACGTCGCCGCACGGACCGGAGTCATCGAACTCAACGTCGGTCCGCTGCGCGAGAACGGCGCCAACGAGCTGATCGCGTCCGCGAAGCTCCCCGGCGTCGGGAACATCCTCGAGCGGGTCGCCGACGAGATCGCCCCGGAGCGCACCACCGCCCACGAGTACCTGAGGATCCGCATGGCTTTCGGGACACCCCGCCCGAGCGGATCGGTCACAATGGAGGAACCCGATGCCCCCTGAGTTCGCCGTCACCGAGCAGCCCATCGATGCCGAGCGCCACGTGCTCGCCGTCCGTGGCGAGATCGACCTCTTCACCGCACCCGAGCTCAAGCAGGTGCTGGCGGAGTGCATCGAGGCCGGCCGGATCCGCATCATCGTCGATCTCACCGAGACGTCGTTTCTCGACTCGACGGCGCTCGGGGTGCTCATCGGCGCCGTGAAGCGCCTGCGCTCACGTGACGGCGCGCTCGCGCTCGTCAACGTCGACGAGAACATCGCCAAGACGTTCGAGATCACCGGGCTCGACCAGATCTTCACGATCCTCGCCACGCGCGAGGAGGCGGCGCGCGCCATCGACACCGCGCACGACAACGCCGGCTGAGCGCCAGGGCGCGCGCGGCTGTCACCCGAGTAGCTCCAGCACCGCCCTCTCCGCCGGGCCCTGGATCCCGGTGATGTCGGTGTCGGCGGCGATCACGCCAAGCGCTCCGCGGATCGTGGTGCCGTCGCGGTAGCGGTCGAAGACGCGCGGGTCGATGTAGGAGGCACGCGCGACGGCCGGCGTGTTGCCGAGGTAGTGGGCGACCTCCTTGACGGCGCGCATGATCGCCCGCTTGCGGGCCGTCTTGGATACGACGCTCGGCTCCGTGACAGCGAGCGCGATGGCGGCGATCACGGTGGCGCCCCAGGTACGGAAGTCCTTGGCGGAGACGTCGAGGCCGGTGACCTCCTTGAGGTACTCGTTGATGTCCGGTGACTTGATGTCGCGCCAGCGCCCGGAGTGCTTGTAGGCCAGCAGCTCCGCGCCGCCGCCGCGGCGGCGCTTGAGCGTCGCGAGGACCCTTGCGACCTCCGGATCGACGACGGCCTGCAGGCGCCGCTTGCCCGACTTGGCCGGGTAATCGAACCGCAACGTCTCGCCGCGGAGCATCACGTGGTCCTTGCGCATCGTCGCCAGGCCGTAGCTCTGGTTCGTGACGGCGTAGTCCTCCGAGCCGATCCGGAAGAAGCCGCGATCGAGCAGCCGCGTCGCGCACGCCAGCACGTGTGCGCGGGAGAGGTCGTCGCGCGCCAGATCGGCATCGACGGCCTCGCGCATCGTCTCCAGTGACCGTGCGAAGCGCACCATGTCCTCGAACTTCAGCGCGTCCTGCCGCGCGCGCCAGCGCGGGTGGTAGAGGTACTGCTTGCGCCCGCGCTCGTCGATGCCGGTGGCCTGGATGTGCCCGCCGGGGTAGGGACAGATCCACACCTCCTTCCAGGCGGGCGGGATGACGAGCTCCGCGATGCGCTGGAGCACCGCCTCGTCGGTGATCTTCTCGCCTTCCTCGTCGAGGTAGCGGAAGCCGCGCCCGTGGCGCAGGCGCTTGATGCCGGGCACCGCCGGGTCGGAGCGGCGCAGGCGCGGTGTGCGGCTCGTGGCGGACGCCATGCCTGGCGGCGCTACCCGCGAGGTGCGGTGCTAACGCTTGGAGCCCGCCGGCTTCTTCGCCGCCGGCTTTTTGTCCGCATCCTTCTTGGCGGGCGCCTTCTTCTTGGCGGGCGCCTTCTTCTTCGTCGCCGTGCCACCACCGTCGTCGTCGCGCGCGCGCACGGCATCGAGGCTCGCCTTCAGCGCCGACATGAGGTCGGGCACCGGCACGTCCTCCTCGTCGGCCGCCGGCTGGACGGCGATCTCGTCGCCCTGCGCTTTGCGCTCGATGAGGTTCAGGACCTCTTCGCGGTAGGTGTCGCGGTACTTGTCGGGGTCGAACGGCCCGGCGAGGGAGTCGATGAGCTGCTTGGCGATCTCGATCTCCTTGTCGGTGACCTCGACCTCGTCCGTCGAGGGGATCTCGTCGATCGTCGCGGGATCGGTGACCTCGTCGGGATAGACCATCGTCGACATCCCGAGCGCGTCGCCGTTGGACATCGTGCGCACGGCGACGAGCTGCTGCTTGGAGCGGATCACGACGTTTGCGATCGCGACGCGGCCGGTGTCGCGCATCGCCTCGAGCAGGAGCCGGTAGGGCTTGGCTCCGCCCGCGCCCGGAGCGAGGTAGTAGGGATGGTCGAAGTAGATCGGGTCGATCTCCTCGAGCGCCACGAAATCCTCGATGTCGATCGTCTTGGTCTTCTTCGGATCGAGCGCGTCGAGCTCACCCGGCTCGATGACGACGTAGCGGTCGGGCGTCAGCTCGTAGCCCTTGACGATGTCCTCGTAGGCGACCTCGTCGCCGGTCGTCGGGTCCACGCGCTTCTGCTCGATGCGCACGCCGGTCTGGCCGTGCAGCTGGTGAAAGCGGACCGTCTTTCGCTGGACCGCGGAGTAAAGCTTGACGGGCACGGTGACAAGCCCGAAGGAGATGGCGCCTGTCCAGATCGACCTTGGCATGTCGTGAAGTATGCCCCCGGCGCCGCTTCCCCTCTGCGCCGCACGGCTCGTTGCAGCCAGGGAACGTCGCGTGAAGGTCGCCGGTTCCGGCGACTGGAGAGGGCGAACCGCTTACTGCGGCGGGGGTGGCGGCTCGATCGGCACCGACCGGTCGGGATCGGGCTCCGGCACGCTTGGCGGTTCGGGCGAGCCCGGAGGCTCCGGCGCGGGCGTGGGATCTGCGGGCACCGCCGGGGGCTCCGGAACGACCGGCGTGGGCGCCTCGCCCGGCGGCGGGATCGTCACGTACGGCGTTCCAGGTCGGCGACCTCTTCGGCCTTGCGGTTGGCGTCCTCCTGCTGCTGCGTGAGCTCGTCCTTGGCTTCGCCCTTGCGCTCCTGCACCGCGCCCTCGCGGCGCACCTTGTCGTCGCCCGTCATCTCGCCTGCGGTCTTCTTGACGCGACCGGTGATCTTGTCCATGAGTCCCATGAGACCTCCTGCGTTGGGTACTGAATGTTTCGCCCTCCGGTCGCGGCAACCGGCGACCTCCGGTCGACGTCACCTACCCGAATGGCGTTTGCGACAACCGCTCGCGCAGATCGGCGATCGACTCGAAGACCGCCATCGCGCCGGCCTCGCGCAGCTCGTCGACGCCGAAGCCGCCGGTGCGCACGGCAATCGTTGGCACATCGAGCGCCTTTGCCGCCTCGACGTCCCAGGTGGAGTCCCCGATCATCACCGCATCGCCCCCGCCGACCTGCTCGAGCGCCGCTTGGACGAGGTCGGGTGCGGGCTTCGTGCGCTGCACGCTGTCCGAGTCCGTCCAGCCGTCGGCAAGCTCGCGCGCGTCGAGCAGGTCGAGGTAGTGGGCGAGATCCCCCGCCGGCGCCGACGAGGCGAGCACGACCTTGGCGCCATGCGACTTGAGATCCTCGATCAGGCCGCGCGCGCCCGTGAACGGCTGCACCTCGTCGATGAGCTGCGCGTACAGCGCGTGCTCCTCGGTGCGCACGGCGTCGCCCTGCTCCTCATCGAAGCCCTCGCCCGCCAGGTACGGGATGAGCTGGTCGCTGCCCATCCCGATCGCGCGGTGCACGCGCCAGACCGGGAGCGTCAGCCCGTGCAGCCGGAAGGCTCGGTACCAGGCGATCGCGTGCTGGTAGTTGGAGTCGACGAGGGTGCCGTCGACGTCGAGGATCGCGGTCGGAACGGTCAATGGCTGCGTCCCCCCGACACGCGCCGGACCGCGCCGAGCACGAACCACAGCCCTACGAAGAGGACGCCGGTCAGGACGGCGGTCACGACGACCGTCCGCCCGTCGAAGAGCACGTCGGTGACGAGCAGCACCGCGCCGATCATCGCGATCGCCAGCGCGAAGAGCCCGGCAAGCGTGAGGTTGCTCGAGATCGTGATGAGGCGCGGCTTGTCGCGCTCGCGGAACATGAGCCGGTGGTACGCGGTCGGCGCGATGAAGAGCGCGGAGGCGGCTGCCGCGGCCAGGAGCGTCACGAAGTAGACGTGCTTCTGAAACTCGGTGACGGCCACGAAGCGCTGTGGAAGGGCACCGCGAGCATGAACGCGAAGAGGACCTGCACACCGGGCATCGCGACGCGCAGCTCGTTGAGGAGCTGGTCGAGCTCGCGGTCGAGCCGCTCCTGCTCGGTCTCCTCGTGCTCTGAGGGGTTGGCTGACATCGAAACTTCTAGATGCCC
>JALZJA010000344.1 GCA_030860005.1 Actinomycetota bacterium | reverse complement strand
GAACATCCTCGTCCAGCGACCCGCGGGGTCGCCGCGCATCCGCCCCGTCGACTGGGAGCTCGCGGGCGTGGGTCCCGGGCTGCTCGACCTCGCGGCGCTCACGTCGGGCTCGTGGAGCACCGCCGAGCGCGAGCGGATCGGGCTTGCCTACGGCCGGGCGCTGCCGCCGGCGCTGCGCCCGCACCCCGCTGACCTGCTCGACGCGCTCGCCCACTGCCGGCTCTTCGTGGCGGTGCGGTGGCTCGGCTGGTCGGCGGAGTGGTCGCCGCCGGCCGAGCACGCCCACGACTGGCTCGCGGAGGCGACGGCGCTGGCGCGGGAGCTCGGGTCGTGACCGCCGCAAGGCGACTCGTCGTCAACGCCGACGATCTGGGCCGCAGCGAGGCCATCAACCGCGGCATCATGCGTGCCCACAGCGAAGGGATCGTGACGAGCGCGAGCCTCATGGTCCGCTCCGCGACCGCGGCGCCGGCGGCGGCCGCGGCGCGCAAGCACCCGCGGCTCGGGCTCGGCCTGCACCTCGACCTTGGCGAGTGGGAGTACAGCGACGGCGACTGGCGCTCGGTCTATGACGTGGCGTGCGCTGACGACGCGGCGGCCGTGGAGGACGAGCTCACACGCCAGCTCGCGGAGTTCGAGCGGCTCGTCGGCGCGGCGCCGACGCACATCGACTCCCATCAGCACGTGCACCGCGAGGAGCCAGTGCGCTCGGCGGTGACCCGCGCCGCCGCGGCGCTCGGGATACCGGTCCGCCACGCGCCGGGCGTGCGCTACTGCGGCGCGTTCTACGGCCGGGGCCGCCACGGCGTGGCGCTGCCGGAGCTCATCTCGACGGAGGCGCTCGTCGCGCTCGTCGGCGAGCTTGCCCCCGGCGTCACCGAGCTGGGCTGTCATCCGGCCGAGGCGGTCGACTTCGAGAGCTCCTACGCCGCCGAGCGGCCGGTCGAGCTGCACGCGCTGTGCGACCCGCGCGTGCGCCGAACGCTGGACGATCACGGCGTGCGGCTGTGCAGCTTCCGCGACGTCGTCACGGGCTGATCAGGCCGCGCAGCCGCGCCAGCGCCGCGGCGTTGTAGTCCGGCTCGTAGTGGTAGGGGCTCGAGCGCCCAGCGGTGTTCGGCGTCGGCGGGGTAACGCCCGTCGTCGAGCGCGATCACGGGGGCGCGACCGCCCAGGTGATGCTCGAGCGCGTCGTAGCCGCGGTCGAGCGCGGCGTTGTGATGCTCGGCGAAGTCGACGCGGTCGGCGGGAAAGGCGTGCACGGCGCCACCGTCGCGAAAGCGCGTCAGCCAGCGCGCGCGATGGACGATCACGCGTTCGGGCCGCAGCACCACGGTCACGCGCTCGGCGAACATCGCCGCCGCATGCTCGAGCAGCGCGGCCTCGTCGGTGAGGCGGCGGACGCGCTCCTGGGTCGCGCTCGACGGCATAGGCCACTGCCAGCTGGACATACCGCTCGAGGCGGCGCAGCTGATCGTGGGGTTCACGGCACGCTGACGGCGCGGAAGCAACGGCTGGATGCTGATCGTCGGCGACCGACCTGGCACTGTTCGCGACCGGCAGCGTCACGCTCTCCCCTCGCGGCTCGCGACCGATCCGCTTTCTCATTTGCTGGGCAGCGCGGGTATGCATCACGCGATGAAGCGCACCGGGACGATCATCAAGCGAACGCTGATCTCGTTCTACGACGACCAGCTGACGCATCACGCGGCGGCGCTGACCTACTACGGGCTCATGTCGCTGTTTCCCGTGGTGCTGCTGGCGCTCTCGCTCCTGGGGCTCGTGGGCCAGTACCCCGGCACGTACGACGCGATCATGGGCTACCTGCGCGACGTCGCGCCACAGTCGGTGCTCGTGCCGCTGGACAGCTCGCTGCGTGGTGCGCTACAGAGCAAGGGCACCGCTGCGACGACGCTGGTGATCAGCGTCGTGGTCGCGCTCTACGGAACGACCGGGACGCTTGAAGCGACGCGCCGTGCGATGAATGTCGTCCTGGAGGCCGACGGCGGCCGCACCTTCATGCGGCGCAAGTCGGTCGACGTGCTGTCCACGTTCTTGCTCATGGCCCTCGTGCTTGTCAGCCTGGTCATGGTCTTCATCGGCGGCCGCTTCGCGCAGGACCTGCTGGGCTTCATCGGATTCGGTCCAGCCGCTGCCCGGATCTGGAACATCGCCCGCTGGCCCGGGGCGCTGGCCGTTGTGATGATCGTCTTCGCGTTCATCTACTACGTCACACCCGACGTCAAGCAACGTTCCTATCGCTCGGTGGCTCCCGGCGCGGCCGTCGGCGTGCTGCTCTGGCTCGCCGCATCCGTCGGCTTCTCGACCTACGTTTCGAGCATCGCCGACATCGGTGCGATCTACGGCACGTTCGCAGGCGCCATCGTGCTTGTTGCCTGGCTGTGGCTCACCAACGTCGCGCTGCTGTTCGGCGCCGAGCTCAACGCGGAGATCGAACGCGAGAAGGAACTGGACGAGGG
>JALZJA010000325.1 GCA_030860005.1 Actinomycetota bacterium | reverse complement strand
TGTGGCGCTGTGCGCGGGCAGCGGTTCGTTGCGCTGGGCGCCGAGGCCGTGCTTGTCGTCGTGCGCGCCGACCGTGGGGTCAGGCGGGCGTGGGGAGTGCTCGGGCGCGCGTGAACGCGTCGACGAGTGAGGTGTGTCTGACTCAAAGCCACAGATCGCGGAGTTGATTAGCCCGCATCAGCGGGTCTCCGGCGGTTGGCTTTGACGGTGCTGCAGGCGATGGTACGCGATGCGGCCTTCGTGGCCGCGTCGACGCGGCGCGGGACCGGGCCACTCAGTCCCAACGCCCTTTTCCCTCGGCCAGCATCAACCTGACGCCCATCTCCTTCAGCGCCTCCGACAGCCTGGCGATCTCCGCCCGCGCCTCGGCCAGCTCGGGATCGACGCCGCGCGCCTTGACGCCCGGGCGCGACGCCGCGAGCGCCTCCAACGCGCCCTGCTTGGCGACCGTGCGCAGCTTCATCACCGTCGAGCGATCGACCCCGGCGCGATCGGCGGCCTCGCTGATCGTGCTCTCGCCGCGCAGCAGCCCGATCCAGATCTCATACTTCTGCGACGGCGACAGAAACCGCTTGCGACGACGGCCCCCGCTGGATGGTCCTTGCTCGGTCATCTCCGGCTCCTCCTCGACGAGCCGGAGAGCCTGCCAGATGCGGTCTGATCAAACCCCGGATCTGTGGCGTTGAGTCAGACGCAAACCAGCGTGGGGTCATGCGGCGAGGGTTGTGGGCTGCGCGGCGTCGGTCTTGTCGAGGAGCTTGTGGAGGTCGTGGCGGGTGAACTTCCATTGGAACGGTGCGGCGATCTGTTCGTAGCGGCGGCCGAAGGCGAGGAGGTGCTGCTCGGGCGTGTCGAGGTCGGCGAAGTCGTTGGGGGTGACGACCTTGCGCTGGACGACGGAGAAGTAGATCTCGGCCTGGTTGAGCCATGAGGCGTGGACGGGGGTGTGGACGAGGACGAGGTTGGGCCAGTCGCCTTGGAGGCGGTCGATCGAGCATTTGCCGCGGTGCGCGGAGCCGTTGTCGACGATCACGAACACGCGCTGGGCTGAGCGGTAGGGCTCGACGCTCATGAACTGCTCGACGAGGGCGCCGAAAGGTTTGATGCCGTCCTTGGGTGCGCAGCGGTCGAAGATCTTCGCGCGGCGCGCGTCCCAGGCGGCGAGGTAGCACAGCGCGCCCTTGCGCTCGTACTCGTGCTCGACCCTCTGGCGCTCGCCGCGGCGGGCGGGCAGCGTCTTGGCCTTGCGGTGGCGGGCCTGGATCGAGGGCTTCTCGTCGGCGCAGATCACGTAGTCGCCGGGGTGCAGGCGCTCGCCCTCCCAGCGGCCGGCGTAGAGGTCGAGGATCGGGCCGGCCTTCTGCGCGAACAGCGGGTCGCGCGGGAAGATCCAGGAGCGATGCTGCCACGGCTTGATCGCGTCCTGGCTGAGCCAGCGCCAGACCGTTACGCCCGAGATCTGCTCGCAGATGCCGCGATCGACCGCTTCGCCGGTCGACGCCGCAAGCCGGTCGGCTACCGGCAATCAACACGCGGCTCACGTTTCGTACGTGCACACCCTTGTGGGCGGCTGCGCGAAGAATCAGCTGCGCGACGCCCAGTCGTGGGCGCGTTCCGAGAGCTCGGACACGAGCCTGTCCAGCTCGGACGGCAGCGCGAACGCTGTCTCCGCCGTTAGCTCTTCGTGGTAGCCCTTGAACAGCATGTTGGTGGCGGCATCCCGAAGATCGTGCGATGCGAGCAGGATGCTGGCGTAGGTCGCCGTGACGTCGTGCTCGGACCCGAAGCGGATCGTAAGCCTGCTCCACGAGTAGCGCACTCGTGCGATCTGGTCGTCAACGGCGGCCATCTTCTGCTTGGCATCGTTGTACAGCGAGTCGGGGATGACGTCGGGGTCGATGGCGAAACTGTCGGCAACGAGCACTACGGCCTGCACATAGGCCGCTATGGCGGCGCGAACGTCGTAGGCCGTGGCGAGGGCTTCGTCCAGCGCCGCACGGGCGTCGGCATCGTGCTCAATACGTAGCGCGTGTGCTCTCGCGGCTGACTCCCGCCGATTGCCGAGCCACTGCGTTGCGAGCGCGATGAATCCTGCGCCGCCCGCACCGATTAGCGCACCTGTAACGGCGGGGTCCACCGGCCGAGTATCCGGTCGGGATCGGACGTGGTCAGGCTCATCTAAGGAACGTGACACGGGCCGCAGGTTTGGTCCGCAGGGAACGGGCTGTTCCCTGCGGAGTCGACCGACGGCGGAAGGCCGGGGCGCCGGTGGTGGCGGTTCCTAAGCGGAACGACAAGCGGGACAGCTGGCTTGTCGGTGGCTGGCGCTACCGCTCAAGCCTCGAAGCAGCGGTGCGCACCGCGACAGAGGGCCCCGCCGAAACGGTGCCCGAAGTCTACGGGTCGGGCGGGTC
>JALZJA010000323.1 GCA_030860005.1 Actinomycetota bacterium | reverse complement strand
CGATGCCGTCATCGCCGCCCTGCGCGACGCGGGGTACAAGGCGGCGACGACGGTCGTTGCGGGCTGGGCGCACCCGGACGACCGCTTCACGCTGCGGCGCGTCCGGGTCGATGGAGGCATGGGTGCGAAGGCGCTGCTGCGACGCATTCGTGATCTGCGTCCATAAGGCCGCCTGGCCGCATCATGCGCACGGCGTCGGCTTCATTGCCCGTGGCTCACGAAACTGCATCGGCAATGGATCCGCGTGCGGAAGCACACGGGATTGCCCACCGAAGCCCGAAGAGCTCGGCGGCGAGGACGCTGGCGCGTCCCCATAGTCGCACCGCTTGGGGACGAGCGGCGACTCCATCGCTGGAGCCACCGGCCGGCCGCGCTGCACGCGCGAGGTCGAATTGCCGCACTCTGCCCCGGGGGAACCCAGCCGTGAGCGGTCGTAGCGAACACGGGGGCGCATAGCGCACCTCGCGCGACCCGATCACGCGAGACCAGCGGTCATGTCGCCGCTGCCGCGCTATACGCAGCAACTTCGACAGGACCCGCCCGCATGTGAATTGGTGCGGCTCGTCGCGCCGAACGGCACTCGCCTGCGCGCCCGCCTTCGAGTCGAAGGAGGCAAGGACGGCACGCTTCATATTGCCGCAGCGTACCGCGGCGACAACCGTCGCTCCTCGCGCGCCCAACGGCTGCGTCTGAGCAGTGCCCCTTCTGTGGATGAACCGCAGCGATGACGACAGGACACGGCGTTCTTTCTGACCGCTGGCGATGCCACCCTGCGCAGAACCCGATCAGCAGGAGGCGTGATGCCCGGACCTGGACGCAACGACCCCTGTCCCTGCGGCTCAGAACGCAAGGTCAAGCGCTGCTGCGGGCAGCGCCGCGGACCCTCCGAGGAGCAGCTCGCGCGCGCACGCGTCGCATTGCTCGCGCGAGACGCCGCGCTCGACCTGGCAGGGCTGTCAGACCGTGCGCTGGACCATCTCTGGGAAGGCCTGCTGGACCTGCCCGCAACCGACCTCTCGCTGCTCGTCGCACTGCCCAAGCTCATCAGCCCCGACCTGCAACGCCTGCGCGAGTCGATCGCCGACGATGACCCCGACTGGGGCTGGGATGCATTCACGGCCGTCGGCGCGCAGATCGACACGCCCCACCAACGAGCACAGCTCGCCGACGCGCTCGCACGCCAACGCGATCAAGGCCGCATCACGCGAGACCAGGCAGCCGCCGCGATCCTCGACCTCGACAGCCACTCCACCCGCTTTGTCGGGGCCAGCCTGCTCGAAGCCGTCGCCGTGTCAGTCGGCGCCAGCCGCACCCCGGGCGGCCTCGAGCTCGCCGCCTGACCCATGGCGGGCGGCATGGAACGCCCGTGATACCGACGCCCTATTCAGGCTCGCGGACGACGAGATCGAGTTGGTGACGCCGCGGGTGTACGGCAAGGCATCTACGCACTGCGCGATCTGGTCGCAACGTGGATGAGGACGACGCGGTCGTCGTCGAGCGGACAGGACGATGGTGGCGCGGCATTCACGTTCCGCGACGATCGGATCGCCCGCGTCAACCCCTACCCAGACACCGCCCACGGCGCTGTGGACGTTGCCTGAAAGAGCGGTATGCAGACCGCTGCGCCCACGCGTTCGCAGTTGAGCCGCGTATGGCTGCACGACTGCGAACGAGGCGTTCACCCCCGTTTCGCGCGGCGCCGCTCCCGCGTCCTTCATCGCTGCAGCTCGTCAGCCGCGCGGTTATCAGTTCAGCCGCTCGATGAGCATCGCCTGCCCCATCCCACCGGCCACGCACATCGACTCGATCCCGTAGGTCCCGTCGCGGGCGTCCAGTCCGTTGAGCAGCGTCGTCATGATCCGCGCGCCGGTCATCCCGAACGGGTGGCCCAGGGCGATCGCGCCGCCGAACGGGTTGAGCTTGTCCTCGTCGAGCCCGAGGTCGTCGATGCACGGCACGATCTGGGCCGCGAACGCCTCGTTGATCTCGACGATGTCGATGTCGTCGATGCTCATCTGAGTTTGCTCGAGCAGTGCTTGGATCGCCGGAATCGGGCCGAGGCCCATGACCTCGGGCCGCACGGCTGCGACCGTCGAGGCGATGATCCGCGCGATCGGCGTGAGGCCGAGTGCTGCCGCCTTCTCGTCGGACATCACGAGGACCGCCGCGGCGCCGTCGTTGAGCGGGCAGGCGTTTCCGGCGGTGACCGTGCCATCCTCAAGGAAGACGGGGTTCAGCGCCGCGAGCTTCTCCATCGTCGTGCCCGGCCGCGGGCCGTCGTCCTTCGTGAACTCCCCGGCGCCGTCGGGCAGCGCGACGGGCACGATCTCGCGGTCGAAGTGGCCGGACTCCTGCGCGGCGACGGCGCGGTTCTGGGAGACCATTGCCCACCCGTCCTGCTGCTCGCGGGTGACGTCGCGCTGGGCGGCGACGTTCTCGGCGGTCATCCCCATCGGGATGTAGACGTCATACAGCGAGCCATCCGAGCCGTCGAGCACCGGGCTCTTCGCCTCGTCGGGAATGCCGGCTCCGAGGCCGGCGCGGCTGACGGCCTCGACGCCCGCGGCGATGTACTGGTCGCCCTCGCCGGTCTTGATCGCGTGGAACGCCATCCGCAGCGTCTGCAGCGACGAGGCGCAGAAGCGGTTGACGGTGCAGGCGGGCACCGTGTGCGGGATGCCCGC
>JALZJA010000317.1 GCA_030860005.1 Actinomycetota bacterium | reverse complement strand
GGCGGGGCGCTGGCGAGCGAACCGGGGCGCGGTCGTTCGAGCCGCCGTCACCTCGATTGCGGCGGTCGCGGCGGTCCCCCTCGCGCTCGCGGCGCTCGCGCTGGCGGTCGCGGGCCTCCTTGCGGTCCGTGCGCTCCTTGCGCCGACGCTCTTCGGCGAGCAGCTGCTCGCGGACCGAGGCGCCGTAGGCGTCGTCGAACTGGGCGACCAGACCTTCGTCGAGGGCGCAGTTCAGGCAGAAGCCGTCACGCTCCCACGCAACCGCTCGCGCCAGCACCTGACTGGCGTACGTGACGCCGAAGAGATCATGCCCGTAGTAGCTGTAGGCCGCCCACCACGCGCCGGAGGAATCCAGCGAGGGGCCGGCGCCCGAGTCGCTGAGCAAAGAGCCGGCGGCCATGATCGCGTCGAAATCGTCATAGATCGAAGGGTGAAAGCTCGTGCGGTGCGGATAGTCCTTGGGCCGACGCCCGGCCCGAAAGGCCTGGCGGTAGCTATCCCACGTGCTCACCGGCCCGTTGGTCACGTTGAACTGCATCGGGCCGGCGCAGCAGCCAAAGGCGTTGAGCCCGCGGTAGGTGCCCGGCGCCGTCGAGAACGCGGTCTCCTGGCGATGAATGGAGGCGATCAGCCGCCAGTTGACGGCGAACACCCGTTCCGCCTCGCGGTACAGCGGCATGAATGCCGCCCCCGTCTTGGCCGGGACATGCTTGCGCGCAGTGTCGCGGTAGTGGGCCGCCCCACCCCGACGCGGCCGCCCACGAGCCTCGCCACCCCGGTTGCGAGCGGCGATCGCCCACCCGTCCGCAGGCGCGCCAGCGCCCTGTGCCGACCGGGCAGAACCCTCCGCGGCCACACCCGACGACGACGACCCACCGCCGATCCCCACGGCCGTCGCGGCGCCCGCGAGCACGAAGGCGACGACCACCAGCGCGCGGCCGAGCCCACCCCCGACAACCGACCGTAAACGAGTCGCCAGCCACATCGCCGCCAGCTTGACATAGTCGCCCGGCCGCCGGCGCACTCATCACCTTTCGCGGCTACCGTCGCCTCGATGAGCGAAGAGGAGACACCGGGCGGATCCCCGGGCGAGGCGTTGGAACGCCATCCGTCCCCGGGCGAGGCGTTGGAACGCCATCCGTCCCTGGATGACCGCTTTGACCCGGCCGTTCGGCTCGTCGAGTACGACGCCGCCTGGCCCGCGCAGGCGGACGAGGAACTGCGGCGCCTCAAGGAGGCACTCGGCCCGGTCGCGGTGCGCTTGGAGCACGTGGGGTCGACAGCCGTGCCGGGTCTCGCGGCGAAGCCCATCCTCGACCTCCAGATCTCAGTCGCGGCCATCGAGCCGCGGGCGCACTACGTCGAGCCGCTGGAGCGGCTGGGCTACCTGTTCGTCCCGGCGCCCGAGTCGCCCGACTTTCACTTCTTCGCCAAGCCACCGCAGCGACCGCGCACCCATCACCTACATATCTGCGAGGTCAGAAGCGAGCATGAGTTCCGCCATGTGGCCGTGCGTGACTTCCTGCGCGCCCATGGCGACGAGGCGGCCGCGTACGCGGCTCTCAAGCGCCAGGTAGTGGCCCGGCATCCCCAAGACCGGCTCGCCTACATCGAGGGCAAGCAGGATTACGTCGCCGGCCTCCAAGCACGCGCTGTCGAGCGGGCTCGCGGATAGCGCAAAGCGGCAGAGCGGTCGCCTGGGCGGTGATTGGGCAAGACTCGGGCAATGGGCGGCTTCACGGTCGTTGATGCCCCACTTGACTGCTCGGGTGCCGGGCGCGGCGAGGAACGGGCGCCTGCGGCGCTCCGCGCCGCCGGACTCGTCGAGCGCCTCGGTGTGCGCGACGCCGGCGAGGCGCAGACACGCATCCGTAACACGCGACGAGACCCTGACACGGGCGTCGTTGGCGCAGCTGAGATCCGCCGGGCGTCCATGTCGCTCGCCGCCCGCGTGCGCGGCGTGATGGACGCCGGCGAGCGTCCGCTCGTCCTCGGCGGCGACTGCACGCTCCTGCTCGGCGTCTTTCAGGCACTGCCCCGCGACACCGGGCTCTGGTTCGTCGACGGGCACGCGGACTTCTTCGATGGCGAGACTTCACCCACCGGAGAGGCCGCCGACATGGAACTCGCCATCCTCACCGGCCACGCCGCTCCGCGCCTGCTCGCGACCGACCGCCGGCTCCTCGAGCCGACCGCTGTCGTGCTGCTCGGGCATCGCCCCGACCATCTTCACGCCGATGTGGCCCGCGAGAACACCCGCCTCGACCCAGCCATCCACGCCGTCACCGCACCGGAGATCCGCGAGCGGGGCCCCGCCCAGGTGGCCCGCAACGCCGTCGAGCGCCTCGCGCAGTACCCGGCGTGGCTGCACCTCGACCTGGACGTCCTGGATGAAGGCGTGCTTCCGGCGGTCAGTTACCCACAGGCGCTCGGACTCGACTGGGACGACTTCGTAGGTCTCACCCGGCCGCTCGTCGCCGCCGACAACCTGCTCGGCATCTCCGTCGCCGACTTCAATCCCGACCGCGACCCCGAAGGCGCCCATGCCGCCCGCGTCGTCGAAGCGCTCGAATCGCTCTGCGCCAGGTCGCCTCGTACGAGCATGGAATCGTCATAGCGCCTCGAACGAGCTGCTTGTCTTCGCGCAAAACGGGAGCACGGACGCGACCAAGCCGAGCCCCTGTCGAGTCGATCGCTCGCGGCGCCCGCCAGTTTTGACTGGTAGACCATGATGCCGCCCCTCGCGCGCGAAGCGACAGCTCACCACCCTATGGAGGCAGCGGCAACCCGCCGGTCAAGCCCAACCGCGCCCGGCAGCTGCTGCCGTTTGGCGAGGTTCGCCGGACCCGCCAGGGCCGTGACTCGTGCGTGGAGCGGTGTCTGCAACCAGCGCGCGACGTCCTACGACGGCTCGCGTCCGTTGTCCACGGCAAGGGTGTTGCCGTCGGGGTCCTTGAACCAGACCACCCGGTGCTCGCCGTAGGTGTGGACGCCCCTCTCGTCGGTCGCCGGTGCGCCGTAGGTCTCAAAGGCCACGCCCTTCGCGCGGAGGTCGTCGACGACCGACTCGAGGTCGTCGACGCTCCAGCTCGCGACCGTCGCGGTCGCCGTGCCGGCGTGCTCGGACGTGTAGACCTGCAGCAGGCTGCCGCTCCCACACCGATAGATCCGCACGCCGTCCATGCCGTCGTCGGACAGCGGGGTCAGGCCGAGCGTCCGCTCGTAGAATTCCGCGGCCCTGCCGATGTCGGATACCGCGACGGTCGCCCGGACCTGCGCGTCGCTCAAGCTCATGGATTCCTCCCCTTGCGGTTGGCCGAAGCTCTCGCACGACAGACTTCCCGAGGGGTCAGAACTCATCACTTTGCCCGTTGCCGGCCGCCGTCGTCGTCCGAGGCGCCAGTCGGTGGCGCGGCAGCGCAGACGCCTCCTTCGCTGGGCGAGACCGAGGTGCGCAAGGCAGCAGCGGCGTCGCTGCCGGAGCCGTCGCTGGGCTGAGCGGCAATGAGCACTGTCCTTCGTGTCGATCTTCGAGATGGCGCTCGCTTCGTGGCCCCGTCACTCGCCCGCGGCTGACGGCAGGCGCACGTCGTAGCTCCCCAGCTTCACAAGGCACGCGCCGAGCGGCGCGAGCAGCGTACGCTGCGGCGCGCGCGGGAGCCCGGCGGCGAAGGTCTGACAGCGCGTGTGGTGGGCAAGCGCAAGCACGGCCATGAGCGGGACCTCTCCCTGCTTGTCGGTTTGTCCCTCGGTCATCAGATGGCCCAACGTCTCGAAGTAGCCCAGCGAGAAGTCCCTGGCCGGCTCGACGGCCTGACGGATGACCAGGTCCTCGCTGCCCGCGTTGTAGGGGTTGACGTGAACGCGCTTGGGGGAGACATCAAACGCCTCGGCCGGACCCAGCTCGATGGGGCGCCCCACGAGCTCGGCCCTCGCCTGGCCGGCCTCCACGACGAAGCGCTCGACGAAGTCCAGGTGCACGTGACGCGCCGTCTTGCCGGTGCCCGGCTTGATGACGCGCTTGAGCTGGAGGATCCGCTCGTGCGGCCCGGGAACGCGCAGGACCTCGAGGCTGGCACCGGTCTTTGGATTGGTGAAGCGAGCGCCAACCTCGAGCACCAGCCGAGGCTATGGGCCTGCCCGCGCGGGGGCAAGTGCTCGCCGATCGGGGATCTCTGAGATCCAAGCCGCCCTTGGCCTCGGAGCGGCCCAAAGGGGGCACTCGCATCGAGCTCAGTCGAGGCCCGCAGACCCAAGCACTTCCGGCACGCTGCTGACACCGGTTCGGCCTCAGCGCGCTGCGACGATCGGCGGGTGCCTGTCCTGAGTGTCGGCCAGACGAAGCGCAGTGGCCCACTGATGGTCCAACCACATGGGGCGCGGCCCGACGTCACGCGCGAAGCCGGATGAGCGGAGCGCGTGGCGGGGAATTTTGGACGCGCCCCGCCGGCCACCTCTCTCAGGCAGCGCCCCTGATGAGGAACGGGAGGTCCTCGAAGCTATCTCCCGTGGTCAGGTTTTCGAAGTCGCAGAGAACGACCTTTCCTGCGGGGAACCGGTCGGGCGCAAATAGAGCTCCCACGGCGAGAACGAACACCCTCGTGCTGCTGATGTCCTGCCCAACCGCTGCAGCACTCGTCGGCGAAACGATCGTCGCCGTCTCCGAGCCGCAGGTGATGGTGGATCCTCTGGCGAGGCCGACGTTCGCATACTCAAGAGCGCCGAGTCAACGCCGACGCCCTCATGGGAATCGACCGGCCGCCTCGCCGGGAACGGGGCCGACGCGGCTGCTCCTTTCAGCCTGATGGAGCGCCGCGCCGGGGTGCTACGCCGAGCGCCGGTTGGCGCGAGAACCAGCGCTGTGCTGGGCGAGTCATTCAAGCCAAGGCTGATGGAAGGTCGCGCCGTGTGCGGATGTCTAGCTTGCGATAGGTGCTCGTGAGGTGCATTTCAACGGTCTTGACGGTGAGGAAGAGCGCTTGGGCGATCGCGGCGTTCGAGGCGCCGCCGGCGGCCATGCCGGCAATCCTGCGTTCGCTCGCGGTGAGGGCATCCGTCCCGGTGCGTGTCTCCCGGCGCACGCGGATGCCGCTGGCGCGCAGCTCGGCACGGGCCGTTTCCGCCAGGCCATCGGCCGCGCAAGCGCGCGCAAGCTCCAAGCCTTCGCGCAGCGGCTGGCGGCTGTCGACGCGGCTTCCGCGGCGGCGCAGGATCCCGCCCAGGGTGATCAGGGCTCGTGCCAGCTCCAGGCGGGCGGGCGAGCACTGAAGATGCTCGACGGCGTCGCGCAGCATCTGCACCGCGTCGTCGCTGCCGCCGAGGCGAGCTGCTGCGTGCAGCGCCTGACCGACGGAGCCGGGCGTGCCCCAACGCCGCGCCAGGGTCAATGCCTGGACGACGAGCGCCTGCGCGGCGTGCTCGTCGCCGAGTGCGTGGTGGACGTCGGCAGCTACCACGAGGTCTTCGATCCAGGCGGGGCTGATCCCGATCAGACGTTCGGCGCGACGCACGGCCTCCTCCCAATCGTTGAGCGCGCGGCGATGCTCTCCTTGGGAGGCGCGCAGTCGCATGCGCTGAAGCAGTAAGGGAGTCATCGGCGGAGCGTCGAGGATGATCTCCTCGGGGTGGTTGGCCGTGAGTTCCTGTGCGGCCTCCTCCACGCGGCCTTGATCGATCAGTGAGGCCATAAGCGGGACGGCGTCGGGTCGCCCCGCCCAGGACCACGCCGGCTCCATTGCGGCGGCGAGCGCGCTGCGTGCGTCGGCCTCGGCTTCGAGCAGCCGACCGGCACGGCGGTGAACTGATGCGCGAAAGGTGAGCGCGATCGCGAAGTCGGCGGTCGCGCCGCGGCGCCGCGCCACGGCGACGGCGCGGTCGAGCAGGCGCTCGGCCGCGTCCAGTCGATCCGCCCAGTAAAGCCCGAGCACGATGCCGGTGATCACCAGCGCAGTGGCGCCCTCCTCCAGCAGGGCTTCCGCCTGGCGGGACGCCCGCTCGGCGATCGCGGCGACCTCCGCCGCACTGCCGTCTGAGCGCATCCGGACGAAGGTGAGGTGTCCGAGGAGAACCGCCTCACCGGGCGTGGCGCCGGTCAGGCCGCGGCTTTCGTCGCGCGCAGCGTCGGCGTCGCCCGGTGTTCCGGTCTTCAGGATGATCTTGATCGCGCGCAGTCGCAGCGCGAGTTCGCGGTCTCGATCGCGCAGTTCGAGGAGTGCTTGCTCGATGAGCGGGCCGAGCGTGCGCCTGCTCTGTAAGCCCCCCGGGCTGGCCTGGAAGAGTTCGAGCAGCGCGCGTCCTCTGGTGACGGGGTCGACCGCGCTGCGGTGTGCCTGCTCGAGGTGAGCGGCGGCTTCGCCACTCTGTCCGACGGCGTACTCGGCCTGCCCGAGCGCGAGCAGCAGCTCAGCGCGTGCCGCGGCGGCGGGTGGCTCGGCGACGGCGCGCCGCAGCAGCGCCATCGCGGTCCCGGGTGCCCCG
>JALZJA010000315.1 GCA_030860005.1 Actinomycetota bacterium | reverse complement strand
TCGCCCCCAGAGCCTCGGCGATCGGCAGCCTCGGGGCTGTCGGTACGTTCGCCATCACCCTCAGCTTCCTTGCCACCACGCCGGGGGTGTGGCAGGAGAACCACGGGGCCCCGAAGCTCTCCCTGGTGGGACAGTTCTTGGCCAAGGACACCGTCTTCCTCGGGGCCTCCCTCCTGACGGCCGCCGACTCGCTGCAGGCCGCCCACCGCCGTTAGAGCACAGAGTCACGCTACGCAGCATCAGCGTGAGAATTCCGGCCCGCCCTTGGCCGGCGGCGTCGCCTCAGCTCCATGTGCAGCAACCGGCGATCTCCCACGGCTCTGCGGACGGGCAACTCGTTCGAGCGACCAGGCGCTTCTGCTCTTCGACCCCGCGCATGCGCAGGTCACCTTCGGTCTCGGCGCGAAGCGATAACGCGCTCACGGAAGCCAGACCGTTCCAAATCGCTGCGAGCTCAACCGGTCGTTGCACCACCCCTGACGTTTCGCATCCTCCCATCTGGCTCGAGCGCTGGCGAGCGAAGGGCGTAGGCGAAGCGAGATCAGGTGTGCCGGGCATGTCGTTGAGATCGGAGGTGTGAGTCCTGTACTGGGGCCCTGACAGGGGGAACCCGACATCGAGGAGGCAAGGGCGCGGCCCGGAGGTCACCGGGCGGTTCGTCGGCGTGGTCGTTGCTCGTGGGGGGGCTTCCGTGAGGGCGTGTCTGAAAGAAGCCGTAGATGCGTGGTGGTGGCGAACGGAAGTGAAGCGCCGTAAGGCGTCCTTGGCGGGCGAGCTGGCCTGCGGCAGCGATGCCCGGTTCCTGTTGGTGCCGGGGGCGTATTGGCGACGCGATCACCGCGAAATCTCAACGACTTACCCCGGGAGATCTGCCGGGCTCCGGTCGAGTGGCCGGTGGGCCGAAGGACGAAAGGACGACGGCTGATGGCCCGGCAGAAGTCGGAGGATCGCGTAGTACCGGACGGCGGGGTAACGCCCGCTCAGCCCGTCGGGTCGAGCCCCGACGGGCAAGGGAAGGCGGTCCCGGTCGATGAAGCGGTATCGTAGCTGCGATTGTCAATGAACATCGAAGATTGTCGGTTGATGACCATCGAGAATGTCGGTCGCGGTATCGGCCTCGTGAGGGTTGGCCGGGGCGGCCCGCGGGGTGCTTGGGGCGCGCTGCGCGCCGTTGGCCGGCTGATTGGGTGCGTAGACGTCGGGGTCGGGGCGTTCTGAGGCGTTCTGAGGGCCTCCGCGGGGTGCCCGTATGCGATGGCATGTCGCATTTCAGGTCTCGATCGTGGTAGTCGGGGCGTTGCGTAGCGCGTCCAGGCGTCCGCGCAGCCTGTAGCTCGGGCCGTTGATCGTGAGGACTTCGGCGTCGTGGAGGAGGCGGTCGAGGATCGCGGCGGCGAGCGCTTCTTCGCCGAACAGCTCGGCCCATTCGCCGACGGACTTGTTGCTGGTGATGATCATCGAGCTGCGGGTGTAGCGGCGGTTGACGAGCTGAAAGAAGCGGTTGGCGTCGCCGCGATCTAGCGGGGTGTAGCTGACCTCGTCGCAGATCAGCAGGTGCGGGCGCTGATAGAACGCCAGGCGCGCGGCGAGCTTGCCCAGCGCGTCAGCTTCACGCAGGCCGCGGATGAGATCGTCGAGGGTGCTGTAGCGCACGAGGTAGCCGCGGGCGAGGGCTTCCATCCCGAGCGCGATCGCGATGTGGCTCTTGCCGGTGCCCGGCGGTCCGAGGATCAGGCAGCCGACCTTGCGCTGAACGAAGCGCAGCGAGCGCAGCTCGGCGAGGCGCTTGGGATCAAGGTCGGGCTGAAAGGCGGCGTCGAACTCGTCGAGGGTCTTGTGATGCGGCAGCCCACTGAGCCGCAGTCTGGATTCGTAGCGGCGGCCCTCGAGCACCCCGACCTCCGATTCCAGGACGAGGGTCGAGTGTGGACATCTGAAGTGGCCCCGGTGTGGACGCTTGAACTGGCCCCACCTCCGTCCGATCTGCCGTTGACTGTTGCGAGCTCATCGAGCTTGAGCGGACGGGGGCGGGAGGGATGGGTTCCAGGATGGAGACGTTCGAGCAGGTCAGACGTGATCGTGATCGTGAGGGGTTGTCGATCCGGGCGCTGGCCGAGCGCCACGGGGTGCATCGGCGGGCAGTGAGGCAGGCGCTTGTGTCGCCGCTGCCGCCGGTCAAGCGAGCGCCGGTAGGCAGGCCGGCGCCGAAGCTCGGCGCGTATCGTGAGGTGATCGATGCGTGGCTGGTGGCCGATCGCGATGCGCCGCGCAAGCAGCGTCACACGGCGCGGCGCGTCTGGCAGCGCCTGGTCGCCGAGCACGGCGCGCAGGTCTCCGAACGGCAGGTCAGCCGCTACGTGCGCGAGCGTCGCGTGGCGCTCGGGGAGGTCGGTGAGGCGTTCGTGCCGCAGCTGCACGCGCCCGGGATCGAGGGCGAGGTCGACTGGGGCGAGGCGTGGGTGCTGCTCGGCGGCCGTCGCACGAAGGTTCATCTCTTTCACCTGCGCCTCTGTCACTCGGGTGCGGCGTTCGCGGCCGCATTTCTCAACGAGACCCAGCAGGCGTTCTTGGAGGGGCACGCGGACGCGTTCGCGTTCCTCGGCGGCGTTCCCGCGTCGGTGCGCTACGAATATGTGCCGCGGCACATATTCGAACAACGCGTAGGTCGGCGCCCCGCCGAACGCGCGCAACGCCCGATCGAGCGCCATCACCACCGACGGCGACGTCTTGTCCCACAGCGCCAGGACGACCCGGTAGCGCGACCACGCAAGCCACGCGCAGAACAACACCGTCGACCGTCCGCCGACGACCGGCCCGTCGCCGTAGTCCCACTGCATCCACAGACCCGGCTCAACGACCCACGGCCGCGTCCGCCGGCCATGCCCGGCGCGCCAGCGCCGCTTCGCGTCGGCGACCGCGCGACGCGTGATGCGCTCCGAACCCATGTAGCCCATCGCGACGAGGCGCTGATGCGCGACATCCGCACGGATCTTCCCGCGCGAGCGATCGACCCACTCCTCGACCTTCTCCGCGAACGCGTCCACACGCGGCCTCGGCCGACTTGGCACGAGCACTCCGCCGCCAGCCTCGTCACGCGCGCGCACCCAGTGCGCAACCGTCTTGTGATCGCAGCCCGCCAGCTGCGCCGCGCCACGCAGCGTGCCGGTCAGGTCATACGCCTCCAGGATCTCCATCACTTCCTCCGAGCTCTTCAAGCCGGCCGCTCCCACGCGCGTCGATGACAAGACGCGCCGGTGAGTACCGGCCGATCAGAACACAATCGTGGGGAGAACCGATGGCCACGGGCAGGGAGATCTGACGACCGCCAGCGGGGACAACCGATGGCCGCCTACGGGGAGATTCATGGCCGCCGTCAACCCACGAAACCAGCAGGAGGAGGCATTTCCTCCTGGCAACGCGGGCCAGCCCGCTACTGCTCACCTTCGGCAACCCGGCTGGCTCGATGAGCCCCGTGGCTTTGCGCCCCCACCTCGCGGTGAGTTTGCCCTTCTCGTGGCGTGCCCCTATGGACTTATGAGCGCGTCATCGGCG
>JALZJA010000272.1 GCA_030860005.1 Actinomycetota bacterium | reverse complement strand
GCTTCAGCAACGCGACCTGGTTCTCGACGCCGCCGGTGCCCGAGCCCCAGCCGCCTTTGAAGTACAGCTGCCAGCCGCGCGGACGAACCTGGGCGATCCCCCAGCGCTGCCGCGGCACGATCGTCTTGAGCAGCCGCATCGCATAGGCGCGGTGGCGGCGGGGCACGAGGCGGTCGATGCGCTGGAAGAACCGCGCCTGGTCCTTCGCCGTGATGCGGCTCGAGCCCCAGATGCCCATCACCGGGACGAAGCGCCGCATGCCGGCCCGGCGCGCCAGCCGCCTCAGCCGGTCGAGACCGACGATCCCCATCAGCCTGTGCGCCGGCGCGTTCGTGGAGCGCCGGATCATCGGCGAGAGCACAGCGCGCTCTGACGGCCTGAGCGGCCGGTCGCGGACGCTCCCCTTGTTGAGGTAGGCGACCATCAGCATCGCCTTGAGGACGCTGGCCGCCGGGAACTGGCCGTCGGCGCGCCAGTGCCACGCGCGGGTCGACGTGCGGACGGCGAACGCGATCCGCCCGACGCGCCCGCGCGCGAACCTCGCCGCGGCGCGCATGTTCGGCTTCCAGGGCTCGACGGCCTCGGCAGGCTCCTTCGCGACGGGTGGCGCTTTCGCGTGAGCGCCTGCGCCCCCGAGAAGGCATGCGGCCGCGAGCATCGTCCCGATGCCCACCGCCGCGAGCTGGAGGCTCATGTGCCGAGTCTGACGCGCGCGGGCGAGCCACGCCGGACGAATGACGCTACCTCGTCGCCGCCGGCTTGAACGGCGTGACCGGCCTGATCGGCAGCCCCGCTCCCGTCGTGCCGTCGGCGCGCGGCCAGCGCAGGCGGTACAGCGCCCGTGAGACGAACGGCGTCTTCATCTTGAACGCCTGCCGGCCGTCGACGGTCAGGCTGCTGACGAGGCGCCACTTCCCGTCGCCGCGCTTGCGCTCGATGCCGATCGCCTTCGCTCCGGCGCCGAGCCGCAGGCGCCCCCACAGCAGTACGCGCCGCTCGGACGTGCGCAGCGCGAACAGGCCGGCGGTGAACGACGTGGCGGCGAGCTTGTCCTTGCCCTCGACGGTCTGCAGTCCGCTGTAGTACTGCCCGAAGCCGCGCGCCTTGGAGGTGCTGACGCGCACCGGCCCGGGCGGCAGGTCGCGCAGCAGGAACTGCGCGTACGTGACGACGCCGGGGACGCGGGAGCTCAGGTACTCGGCCCATGTGATCCAGCGCGCCTGCCGCGCCTGCGAGAGCGTCGGCCGGCCGGCGATCGGGCTCGTCTCGTAGCCGAACTCCGTGATGTGGATGCGCTGCAGCGCCTTCGCGATCCGCTTGCGGGCGGCGAGCCTGCGCAACAGCTTCGACAGCCGGTTCAGCGAGCCGACGCGTGCGTTGTCGGGCTTGCTCTCGTCGGCGGAGTTGTCCGGGCGCAGCTGGCGTGCGTAGGGGTGGTGCGCCCAGCCGTCGCCGGGCAGCCGCTTGAACTGCTTGCACGCCTTCGTCTCGAGCGGCCGCAGCTTCGCGTCGACGCAGGCGAGCTCGCGCAGGAACAGCAGCGGCGCGACCGCGCCACTCGGCGCCTTGCCGCCGTCGCTCGAGGTGTTGCCGAGCAGGAACGACGCCTCGGGCCGCAGCGGCTTGACAGCCGCGTACGCGGCGCGCACCATGCGCGCGTAGATCGCGGGGCTGGCCGGCTTGGCCTGCTTGCCCCTGCCCTTCCACTGCGGGAGCAGCAGGCTGGGGTGGTTGGGCTCGTTCCACAGCACGAACTGATCGACCGCCGGCAGCGGCTTGAGCGACGTCACGAACGGTGGCTTGCCACCCGAAGGACCGCCCAGCAGCATGTCGAGCAGCGTCTGGTCCTGCGACGGGGGCGGCGGCGGGACGACGGTCGGCAGCGGCGCGAAGCTGCCGCCGTAACGGCGCGCCACCGCGACGGCGTAGTCGGCGAAGCGCGCCGCGTTGATGTTCGTCCGCGCGCGGGGACCCGGCGCATCGGTCGTCGCCCAGCGCGGTGCCCAGAAACCGATGTCGATCATGACCTTGAGGCCCGCCTCGTGCGCGAGGCGCACGGCGTCGTCGAGTCCCTGCCAGACAGCCTGGGGATACGCGCCGGGATCGCGCGCGTCGAACCCGTCCGGGCGCTGCTCGCTGTCGGGCGAACGCGTGAGCACCGACCAGTTCGCGGTCAGGCGAACGCGGTCGACGCCCAGCGAGCGCAGCTTCTGCATCGACACGCGCGCCTGATCCGCGGGCCGGTGCAGCAGCGAGGCGTCGTCCTGGACGAGCGTTTCCAGCGCTGCCCGCGCGCTTGCCACGGGCACGAGGAGGGCGACGCCGGCGACGAGCGCGGCGAGCAGGCGGATCCGAAGCACGTGCGCATACTGCCGATGAACGACAGCGTCTGCTGAGCACGCGCGTCTGCTCGAGCTCACAGATACGCCGCGAGCGCCTCGCCGGCGTCCTCGATCTCCCCGAGCGTGGCGGCCTCGACGATCCCTTGCACGTCGAGGATGCGCACGTCGAAGCGGTCGATCTCACTGCGCCCGACGACCGCGTGGCACGGCACGCCGGCCTGGCGCGCGCGGGTGGCGATCTCCCCGGCGGCGCGACCGCGCAGCGTGCCCGCGTCCAAGCGCGCCTCGCCGACGATGAC
>JALZJA010000262.1 GCA_030860005.1 Actinomycetota bacterium | reverse complement strand
GAGCCACAGCGCCGGCGCCAGGTCACCCGCGGCCGCGAGCATCGCGGTGACGCCGACCGGCAGCGGCTTCCACGACGGGCCGCTGCTCAGATCGAGGCCCGGCCCGGCAAGCTCGCGGCCCCACACGAGCCACGCCCAGGCGTCGTAGACGGGATCGCCGGGCAGGGCGAGCGAGGCGCCGGCGAGCGCCAGGCAGCAGGCGGTGCAGAGGGCGAGCGGGCGGGCGGTCATCGCATTTCCGGTTAGGGTGACCTAAGATCCGGCGCCGCGTAGGACCGGATCGAGCCCAACTCGAGGAACGAGCAGATGATAGTGAGCAGACGCCCCGCCCTCATCGCCGCAATCGCCGTCGCGCTGGCGTGCGCGCTGGCAGCCTGCGGCTCGTCGGGCGGCGACGGGCTCACGCTCTACTCCGGCCGGATCGAGCCGATCATCGGCCCGGCGATCAAGCACTACGAGGACGCGCCTGGAGGCGTGGACGTCAAGATTCGCTACGGCGACAGCCCGAGCCTCGCCGCGCAGATCTCCGAGGAAGGCTCAAAGTCGCCGGCCGATCTCTTCTTCGCCCAGGACGCCGGCTCGCTGGACGCCGTCGAGAAGAAGGGGCTGCTCGAGCCGCTGCCCGCCGACATCCGCGCCAAGGTGCCCGCGCACTACCAGTCGGCGAACGGCTTCTGGGTCGGCGTCACCGGACGATCGCGGATCATCGCCTACGGAGGCAAGGTGAAGAGGTCCGAGCTGCCCGACTCGCCGCTCGAGCTCACCGAGCCGAAGTGGAAGGGCCGCGTCGGCTGGGCGCCGACGAACGCCTCGCTGCAGGGCTACATCACCGCGCTGCGCCTCGAGGAGGGCGAGAAGGTGGCGAGAAACTGGCTCGAGGACATGGTCGCCAACGACGTGCAGACATACGACAGCAACATCCCGATCCGCGACGCGATCGCCAAGGGCGAGATCGACATCGGGCTGATCAACCACTACTACGTCGCCGAGGCGCAGGCCGAGGACCCGAACTACCCGGTCAAGGTGCACTTCCCGCCCAAGGACCTCGGCTCGCTCATCAACACCGCGGGCGTCGGCGTGCTGGCTTCCAGCGACCACAAGAAGGAGGCGCTTGCCTTCGTGCGCGCGATGCTGTCGCAGCGAACGCAGAAGTACTTCGCCGACAGCTCGAAGGAGTACCCGCTGGTCGCGGGCGTGCCGGCGCCGAAGGAGCTCACGCCGCTGCAAGCCATCCCGTCGCCGAGGATCGACCTCGCGCGACTCGGCGATCTCGAGGGCACCCTCAAGCTCATGCGGGAGACCGGCGCGCTGTAGTGGCCACCACCGCCGATCCCGTCGCCCTCACGACCAGCCCGGCGACCGCGCCGGACGGCGCAAGCCGGGACCGGCCGGCCCGGCGGCGCCGCTTCGGCACGCGGCGACCGCCGCCGCTGCTGCTCGGACTCGGGCTCGCGATCGGCCTCGCCTCTGCGCTGCCGGCGCTGTACCTCGTCGTCGTCGTCGCCGGCGAGTCGGACGTCGCGCTCGACTCCGTCCTCACCGACCGCACGCTCGCCGTCGTCCTGCGCAGCCTGGGCCTCACCGCGGCGGTCACCGCGAGCGCGATCGCGATCGCGGTTCCGCTCGCGTGGCTCACCGTTCGCTGCGACCTGCCCGGCCGGCGCGCGTGGGCGACGCTCGCGACGCTGCCGCTCGTCATCCCGAGCTACATCGGCGCCTACCTGTTCGTCTCGGCGCTCGGGCCGCGCGGCGCGCTGCAGGACCTGCTCGCGCCGCTCGGGGTGCAGGAGCTGCCGTCGATCTACGGCTTCGCCGGCGCGTGGCTCGTGCTGACGCTGTTCACCTACCCGCTCGTGCTCATCCCGCTGCGCGCGACGCTGCGCCGCATGGACCCTTCGCTCGAGGAGGCCGCGCGCGTCATGGGCCGGCCCCCGCTGCAGGTCTTCCGGACCGTCATCCTGCCCCAGCTCTTCCCCGCGATAAGCGCCGGCGGCGTGCTCGTCGCGCTGTACGTCCTCAGCGACTTCGGCGCGGTCTCGATCATGCGCTTCAACTCGTTTACGCGCGAGATCTACATCGCATACCAGTCCAGCTTCGATCGCACGGCGGCGGCCGCCCTCGGGCTCGTGCTCGTCGTGCTCATGCTGGTGCTGTTCGCCGTGTACGCGCGCGTGCGCAGCGCCCGTGCGCTGCACCGCTCGAGCCCGGGGTCACCGCGTCCCGCGCCGGTCGCGAAGCTCGGGCGCTGGCGCTGGCCGGCGCTCGGCTTCTGCGGCACGGTCGTCGCGATCGGGCTCGTGCTGCCCGTCGGCGTGCTCGTCTACTGGGCGACGAAGGACGTCGCGGACGGGCTCGAGCTCGGCGCGCTCATGGCGAACACGGGTAACTCGCTGCTGCCGGCAGCGGCGGCGGCCGGCGCGGCGGCGGCCGCTGCGATCGTCGTGGCGCTCCTGTCCGTGCGCTTTCCAAACTTCGTGACGCGAGCGGTCGAGCGCCTCGGCTACGCGGGCTACGCGCTGCCGGGGATCGTCGTCGCGCTCGCGCTCGTGTTCTTCTGCGTGCGCGTCGCTGCGCCGCTGTACCAGACGCTCGCCGTGCTCGTCTTCGCGCTGACGATCCACTACCTGCCGCTCGCGGTCAGCCCGATCTCGACCTCCTTGCTCCAGGTGCCGCCGCGCTTGGAGGAGGCTGCGCGCGGCCTGGGACGCAGCCCGATCGAGGTCTTTCGAACGATCACGACGCCGCTTGTGGTCTCGGGCGTGCTCGGCGGGGCGGCGCTCGTGTTCCTGCATGCCCTCAAGGAGCTGCCGATGACATTGCTCCTGGCACCGACGGGCTACGAGACGCTCGCGATCGACATCTACAGCCAGGTCGCGCGAGGCTTCTACGAGGCGAGCGCGATCCCGGCACTCCTGCTGCTGCTGATCGCGGTGCCCCCGCTGTACCTTCTCAGCGAGAAGGGAAGCATGGCCTCGTGAAACGAAACGGACATGGTCCCGCTCCACCCTGCGTGGGGCTGCGCCTGCGCGGCGTCGAGAAGTCGTTCGGATCGGTGCGCGCGGTCGACGGCGCCGACCTCGACCTCGCGAGCGGCGGGACCGCCGCCCTGCTTGGCCCGAGCGGCTGTGGAAAGACGACGACGCTGCGGATGATCGCGGGCCTCGAGCGGCCCGACGCCGGGGAGATCCACGTCGGCGGGCGCATGCTGAGCGGGCAGGGGATCTTCGTACCCGCCGAGGAGCGGCGCATCGGAATGGTCTTCCAGGACTACGCGCTGTTTCCGCACATGGACGTCGCCGCGAACGTCGGCTACGGGCTCGGCCGCAAGCCCGATCCGGACCGAGTGCGCGACGCGCTCGAGCTCGTCGGGCTCGCGGATGCGGGGAAGCGGCCGGTGCACGAGCTGTCGGGCGGCCAGCAGCAGCGCGTCGCGCTGGCGCGGGCGCTCGCCCCGACGCCGGACCTCGTGCTGCTCGACGAGCCGTTCTCGAACCTCGACGCGGGACTGCGCGACCGGTTGCGCCAGGAGGTCAGCCAGATCCTGCGCAACGCGGGCGTGACCGCCCTCTTTGTCACGCACGACCAGGAGGAGGCGCTGAGCATCGCCGAGAACGTCGCGGTCATGCGCGCCGGGAAGGTCGAGCAGGTCGGGACGCCCGAGGAGGTGTACCTGCGGCCGAAGACGCGCTGGATGGCGACGTTCCTCGGCGACATCGTCGTGCTGCCCGGCGATGCGCACGGCGGCCGCGCGACGTGCGAGCTCGGCTCGCTGCCGAACGACCCCAAGCTCGACGGCGAGGTCGACGTGCTCGTGCGGCCCGAGTCGCTGGCGGTCGGGCTCAGCGGTCCATCCAGCGCGCCGACGGCGGAGGTCGTCTCACGGCGCTTCTTCGGCCACGACCAGCTCGTCGGGCTGAAGCTGCCGTCGGGCCGGCACGTCTGCGCGCGGCGGCTGGGCTATCCACCGTGGCACCCGGGCGATCGCGTGCATGTTTGGATCGAGGGCCCGGTCGAGGTCCTGCCGCGCGAGAACGGCGCGGCCGCGACCGCCTCGTAGCCGCTCGAGGTCCTTCACCGCGCCGTCACACGGTGATCGCACGCGGCCGTGTCCGGTTGCACTACTTGTCGAAGTCGAAGTCGCGCGGGGGACGCTGCTCGAACCACAGCCGGTCGTGCTCGGGCGTCTCCTCGAGGAAGTCGGGCGTCTCCTCGAGGATGTCCTCGCCCTCCGGCTCGTCGTCGGCTGGGACGACGTCCGGCTCGTGCGCGGGCTCAGGCTCGTGAACCGGCGCAGGGGCGGGCGGCGCCGGCGGGGGCGGGGGCGGCGGTTGTCCGTACGGCGGCGTCGGGCCGTAGCGCTTGGGATCCGCGTATGGGGTCGGGTCAGCGAACGGCACGGGCCCCGGCGGTGGTTCCGGCGGCGGCGGTGGTGGTGGTGGTGAGGCCTGGGGAGGTTGTGGCGGCGGCGGCGGATCGGGAGCGATCGGCGCGGGCTTGTAGGCGACCGGCGGCGGCTCCTGGCGTGGTGGCGGTGGCGGCTCGTGCGGCGGGGACGCGGGCGGCGGCGGCACGGGCTCGCTGCGCTCGTAGCG
>JALZJA010000145.1 GCA_030860005.1 Actinomycetota bacterium | reverse complement strand
GACTCGGCGATCGTCGTGTAGCGGCCGCGGTACCAGACGAGCGGGTCGCGCTCGGCGCCCGAGGCCATCCCGACGACCTCGCCGATCCCGATCGTGTGGTCGCCCGCGTCGCGCAGCTCGCGTACGTCGCAGACGATCCAGGCGAGCGCGCTGTCGAGCACCGGGATGCCGTGCGCCTCGCTCCAGCCGGGTCCGGGCAGCTGACCGGTGATCGCCTCGAACTTCTCGAGCGCGACGGCCTTCGAGGCGAAGACCGCCGCCAGCTTCTCGTCGCCGACGCCCAAGACATTGACCGCGAAGCGGCCGGATTCGCGCACCACGTCGAGCGTCCGCGAGCTGTGGTCGAAGCAGACGAGCAGCAGCAGCGGATCCAGCGAGACCGAGGTGACGGCGTTCGTCGTCATGCCGGCCGGTCCATGCGGTCCCGATGCGGTCACGATCGTCACTCCGGTGGCGAAATGCCCGACCGTGTCGCGGTAGATGCGCATGAGGTCCTCTTCCGAGGAGCTCATTGGTCATCCTCGGTGTGCCTGACGGCAGAAGGGGGGCCCCGGCGCCGGGGTGGGTGGGCCAGCGTGTCGTGGACGAGTTGGGGGCCCCGGCGCCGGCCCCCGGTTGCCGCCGTGAAGACAGGTCGCGCGTCGTCGATGCGCCCGTCTGCTCGGGCCGGCGCCGGGATGACCTGGAGGTTCTCTGCCGCGCCGCTCACTCCTTCACCTCGAGCTCACCGGTTTGGCCGAGGTCGTCGTGGTTGGCGATCGTGCACACGAGGCGGTACGTGCCCGGCTTGAGCCTGAGCTTGATCGGATCGCCCTCCTCCTGGGGCTGCATCGTCTTCACGCGGCCAACCTCCACGGGCTTGGCGCGGAACTTCTTCGGCGGTATCTGGACGACGAGGTTGTGCGTGAGGCGACCCGTGTTGCGGACGGCGACCTTCAGGCGACCGTTGCGGGTTGGGTCGCGCTTGACCGAGATGTTCTGGGGAACGATCCGGTACTCGTCGACCGTGATCCGCACGATCGGCTTGTCGGTGGAGACGACGTCACTCCCGCCACAGCCCGCGAGAACGAGCGCGGCCGCCGCGCAGGCGCTGGCGAAGGTGATCGAGCGGGGCATCGCCTGCGGGATTGTTCCGTATGATCTGCGCCGCCCATGGTCCCCCGCGTATTGACCGCCGCCTGCTTTGCCGTCGCGGTGCTTGTCGCGTCCGGTTGCGGGTCGGCGACCGTGAAGGTTGCGAAGGACGACCCCACCCACCAGGGCGCTGTACTGTTCGCCGAGAAGTGCGGCATGTGCCACACGCTCGACGTTGCCGGCACGCAGGGTTCTTCGACGGATGTGACCGACCGCGAGCGCATCGACGGCCCGAACTTCGATGCCCGCCAGGAACGCAAGGCGGACGTCCTCTTCGCGATCGCCAACGGCGGCTTCTCGGGCGCGATCATGCCCGAGAACATCGTGACGGGCCCCGAGGCAGAGGCCGTGGCGGACTTCCTCGAGAAATACTCGGGCAAGAAGAGCAAGGGCATCGGCGGCTAGCCCGCGTGTGCTCGACCTCAGGCTGATTCGCCGCGAGCCCGAGACGGCGCGCGCCGCGCTCGCGCGGCGCGGCGGCGACGTGGCCGAGCGCGTCGACCGCGTCGTCGAGTTGGACGCCCGCTGGCGCGAGGCGACGCAGCGCGCCGAGGGACTGCGCGCCGAGCAGAAGGCCGCGTCAGACGAGGTGGCGGCCGGCAAGCGCGAGGGACGCGATGTCGAGCCGCAGCTTGCGCGGCTGAAAGCCCTGTCGGGCGAGGTCAAGGAGCTCGCCGAGAGCGCGCGCGATGCCGAGGCCGAGCTGCAGGAACTGCTGGCGTCGCTGCCGAACCTGCCCGACCCCACGGCCGCCGAGCTCGAGGACGAGGTGCTGCGCGAGGTCGGGGAGGCAGGAATCGTGGGCCGCGATCACCTGGAGCTCGCCGGCGAGCGCATCGACCTGGAGCGCGGGGCGCGCGTGTCGGGCTCGCGCTTTGCCTATCTGCGTGGGGATCTGGTGCGGCTCGAGCTGGCGCTCGTGCAGTGGGTGATCGCCACGCTGACCGGGCACGGCTTCGAGCCGGTCATTCCGCCGCTGCTCGTGCGCGAGCAGGCGTTGTTCGGGACGGGATTTCTGCCTGACACCGAGCAGCAGATCTACCACCTGCCGGCGGACGACCTGTACCTCGCCGGAACGAGCGAGGTGGCGCTCGCAGCCATGCACGCCGGCGAGATCCTCGATGCGTCCGACCTGCCGCTGCGCTACGCGGGCTTCTCGCCGTGCTTTCGCCGCGAGGCGGGCGCGGCGGGGAAGGACACCCGCGGGATCTTCCGCGTGCACCAGTTCGACAAGGTCGAGATGTTCTCGTTCGTGGCGCCGCAAGACGGCGCCGCCGAGCACGAGCGGCTGCTCGCGATCGAGGAGGAGATCCTCGGGGCGCTCGGCGTGCCCTACCGCGTCGTGAACATCGCGGTGAACGACCTCGGTGCGAGCGCGGCGAAGAAGTACGACCTCGAGGCCTGGCTGCCGGGGCAGGCGCGCTACCGCGAGCTGACGTCGACGTCGAACACGACCGACTTCCAGGCACGGCGGCTCGAGATCCGCATGCGGGTGCAAGGCGGCAAGCCGGAGGTGCTGCACACCCTCAACGGCACGGCGGTCGCGGTCGGTCGCACGATCATCGCGCTGCTGGAGAACGGGCAGCGCGAGGACGGATCGGTCGCGCTGCCCGATGTGCTGGTGCCGTTTGGCGCGCCGGCGGTGCTGCCGCCGGCGTAG
>JALZJA010000133.1 GCA_030860005.1 Actinomycetota bacterium | reverse complement strand
GCTCGCGGCGCAGCCGCTCACTGGGGACTACCTTCTTCATGCGGGCGTACCTCCATCAGCTTCGACTTGTCGGTCAAAGCGGAGGCTACGCCCGCCCCACGATTCCCCCAGACCCTGGGACGAGACCTCGACCTCGTCGAAGAGATGCTCACGACCTGTCTCTCATGCCCGAGTCGCAGCGAGCGTGTCGCAGCAGAGTGGACCAACAGTGCAGGCCACATCTCGGAATACATTCGCGAGCGACGCGGACAAGAGCGGATCGGAACATGAGTCGACGCAACCCGTCAGCGCCGCTCCTCGCGCAGGGGACAAGCGCCCCCCGGGTCAGCAATCTGCTGGGAGCACGCGAAACGGCTTGCCGTTGGCGGCGAGCACACGGAAGTGGCGCTGGTCGAGCGTCAGGACATCCTGCGTCCTGTGGCGCGCAGCGAGAACGACGATCGAGGCGTCAGCGAGGCTGATCGCGAGATCGGCGTGCCGCTCGATGACCATCGCGGCGGCGCGTACATCCGCTGCCGAGAAGGCTTCGAGCTGCAGGGCCCCGCGATGAACTTCGCCGAGCAAGCTCGTCCGTGCCGCGTGGCCCACTCGTGTCGCAAGCAGGTAGTCAAGCTCAGCCAGCACGAACGGCGACAACAGCAGCGGCGCGGTGGCCGCGGCGAGGCTGGCCGCTGACTCGCTGTGCAGGCGCTGAGCGGAGTCCAGTGCGGCGAGCAACCCGCTTGTGTCGAGCAGGATCAATCGCCGAAGCCCGCGGCGAGCTCTTCATCGACGCGCTCGGCCAAGGTCGCATCGCCGCTGTCAAACAACGGCATCCGTAGCGCCGGAACGGACTGCTCGGCGATCGCCGCCTCGAGGGCATGGCGCACGATCTCGGCCTCGCTCGTGCCTTGCGCCGCCGCGGTGCGCTGGAGCGCGAGCTTCAGTTCATCCGGAAGATAGATCGTCGTTCGCCGCATGCCATACATCATGCCATACGTGCCGCGCGCTACTCATAAGCCGCGTAACCCCGTTCCCGCCTATCGCGCGTTCCGGTACCGCCAAGCAGCGCACCTTCTGTGGACGGCCGGCATCTTCGAGGTGGACGGATCTTGGGCGGGCGACCGTCGGTCGGAGGCCAGCGAAGGTCGCCTCTCATCTCTCTGGCCGTCCCAATCAGGGATCGTCTTCCGCCGTGCACGGCACCGGCCATGCTGGACGAAGACACAGCCACCACCCCGCTTGATCCACGGCGGACACCGCAGTCGCACCCCGGCCAAGGGGACACGCCACCCGGCTCGTTCGCGCTCCTGCGCGAGCAGGTGCGCCGGTACGGCTGGCGGCCGGCGGGCTCGCGAGCGCTGCGGCGACTGGCCGTGCGCCTGCGCGGCCTGCTGCCGCGCGGGCGCTTCGAGGCGATCCCGGGCCACCCGCGGCACGTCGTCGGCTCGATCCCCGGCCGCGGGCCGGCGATCGTCGTTGGCGCGCACTACGACGTCGAGGCGACGCCCGAGGGCTTCGTCGGCGCCAACGACGGCGCTGCGGGGATGGCGGCTGTCGTCTGGGTCGCGCGCGCGCTCGCGACGGCGAGGAGGAGCCGGCCGGCTGCCAGCCGTTCATCTCCTGCGGCCTGCGCGGATCCAAGGCCTACGCCAAGCGCCACGCCGGCGTGGTGCACAGCCTCGTCCTGCTCGACTACGTCGCCGAGAAGCGCGGCCTGAGCTTCCCGCGGGAGACCGGCTCGGACCCCGGCGCTGTGGGGGCAGCTGCGAGCCGCCGCGACCGCCGTCGGCGTCGGCACGCTGTTCCCGGACACGACGTCGGGCCAGATCCTCGACGACCACACGACGTTCACCCAGCGCGGCATCCCCGCGATCGACGTCATCGACTCCGACTACCCGCCGCGAGACACGCACGCCGACAACCTCGACAAGGTCTCCGCGCGCAGCCTCGACGCCGTCGGCGAGGCGGTGCTGCGGCTCGTCACAGACCTGCGCCGCGGACCCTGATCCGCGTTCTTTGCGAAGATGCACGCGATACGCGCGTCCTCGGCGCGGCAGCGGCGCGCGACTTAAGGAGCCGTACGTGAGTTTGGAAGCAAGCTGATCCCGCCGAATGCGACTTCGCACAGCATGAGCCACCGGGCCATGCAGCACCTGAGCGCCGAGGATCTCGACGCCATCGCTGCCGAGTTCGATGCCATCCATCGCCATATACGCGCCGACCTCGGCGACGACGACGCCGCCTACATTCGGCGGGTCATCCGGATTCAGCGCGGCCTAGGCGCCGGTGGACGGGCTCTCCTGCTGCTCTCACGGTTCCCGCCCGCGTTCGCGGGCGGAACTTTATTGCTCGCGGTATCCAAGATCTTGGATAACATGGAGATCGGCCACAACATCATGCACGGCCAGTGGGATTGGATACGCGACCCCAAGATCCAATCCTCCAAGTGGGAGTGGGACGCCGCCTCTCCCGCGAAGTCGTGGAAGCACGCTCACAATTACCAGCACCATACCTACACGAATGTGGTGGGCAAGGACCGGGATCTCGGCTACTCGGCAATGCGGGTGCATGCCGATCAGGCGTGGCACCCTGTTTACCTGGCACAACCCATCTACGCGATCGGGATCGCCGCTTCGTTTGAGTGGGGCATCGGCCTCTACGATGTGCAACTTGGCGAAGTTCGTCGCGGAACCAAACAGTGGTCTGACGCCAAGACCGACCTCGTTGCGCTCGGCCGCAAAGCGTGCCGCCAGATCGGCAAGGACTACGTGCTCTTCCCACTGCTGGCGGGGCGATCGGCGCGCAAGAAGACATTGCTCGCCAACGTGACGGCGAACGTCGTGCGCAACGTCTGGGTCCAGACGATCACTTACTGCGGCCACTTCCCGGACGGCGCCGAGACCTTCACTCAGGAGCAATTTGCGAATGAGAGCCGCGGGGGCCGCTATGTTCGTCAGCTGTTGGGGTC
>JALZJA010000053.1 GCA_030860005.1 Actinomycetota bacterium | reverse complement strand
TCTACGTCCAGGCACGAGGGGCGCTGAAGCGAGAGCTGACGCGGCACCTGAGGCGAGGCCGGTCAAGGCGCTATGGCCGCTTGCAATCGTCAAAGGGCCAGGGCCAGGGCAAGCTCGCCGGGATGGTTTGATCTCCGAGCGCCCGCCGGAGGTCGAAGACCGAGCCGTGCCCGGTCACTGGGAGGGCGACCTGTTGATGGGCGCAAGGACGAGCGCGATCGCGACCCTGGTCGAGCGCCAGACCCGTTACTGCCAGCTCGTCGCGCTGCCCGATGGCAGCGGCGCCGTCGAGGTCTGCGAGGCGCTCAAGCAGAGCATCGCCGCCCTGCCGGCCCAGCTTCGCCGCTCACTCACCTGCGATCAGGGCTCGGAGATGTCTGAGCACCGGCGCTTCGCGGTCGAGTC
Source organism: Actinomycetota bacterium (assembly GCA_030860005.1). Taxonomy (GTDB): domain Bacteria; phylum Actinomycetota; class Thermoleophilia; order Solirubrobacterales; family Solirubrobacteraceae; genus CADCVQ01. Next base: position 4,230 of record JALZJA010000053.1, on the reverse strand, counting down.
CGGGGTCGAGGTCTACTTCTGCGATCCCCAAAGCCCCTGGCAGCGGGGCTCCAACGAGAACACCAACGGCCTGCTTCGCCAGTACTTCCCGAAAGGAACGAGCCTCGCCGGGATCAGTCAGGAACGCCTCGACGAGGTCGCCGACAAACTCAACGCCCGCCCGCGCAAGACACTCGGCTTCACCACCCCAGCGCAGAAGCTCACCGAGCCGATCGACGGCCTCGAACAGGCCGACGCCGAGCGCTGATCTCGCTACGGCCTACGGCCTTCGCTCGCCAGCGCTCGAACCAGATGACAGGATACGAAACGTCAGGGGTGGTGCAACGACCGGTTGAGCTCGCAGCGACTTGCAGCACTCTGGTACGCGTCTACCGCGGCGAGTGCGCGCGGCAGAACTCGCGCACGGCCGCGTTGAGCTGCTCGGGCTGCTCGAGGTTGCTGACGTGACCGGACCGCGGGATCACGACGAGCTTCGTGTCCGGTATCGCCTGCTCGAACTGGCGTGCGACGCTGAGCGGCGAACGCGCGTCGAGCTCGCCCCAGATCAGCAGGGTCGGCACGGCGATGCGGGGCAGCAGGTCGCGCTGGTCGGCCTCGGCCATCACGAGCAGCTGCGCCCTGAGGCTCTCGGGACGGACAGCGGCGGCGATCTTTTCGAGCAGCGGTACGAACTCTGCCGGTGGGTCGCCGGCGAACAGCCCGGGAACGGTTGGGTCGAACTTGTCGGCGGGCGCTGCGAGCATCTGGAGCGCGCCCGCGACCCGGGCACGCACCTCCTCGTCAGGCAGCGAGCCTTTCCAGCCGGCGTAGGTATCGATGAGGATCAGCGTCGCGACGAGCTCGGGATGGTGGCGGTACAGCTCCTGTACGACAGTCCCTCCCCACGACAGGCCGGCGACGTGCGCGGGGCCGAGAGCGAGCGCCTCGAGCAGCGACGCCAGGCAGTTCGCGTAGTCGGCCAGCCCGAACTCCGCCGGCACATCCGAGGAGCCGCCCGCCCCCGGCTCGTCCCAGGCGACGACCGTGAACTCGTCGGCCAAGGCGGCAAGCTGCGGCCGCCACACGCGCCCGTCCTCGGCGGCGCCGTGCACGAACACCAGCGCCGGTCCCTGGCCGACGCGCTCGTAGGCGATCTCAAGCCCGCTCGCCCGGACGACCTGCACTGTCGCAACCTACACGCACACCGTGGGCGAATGGGAACTACCGGCGCTCGCGCCCTCAGCGCAGCTGCAGCGGGGACGCGTCACCGTTTCGTCCACGCGGCACTCGCTCAGCGCGACGAGCGGCAGCGTGTTTACACGGGTTATGGGTTGCGCGGCCATAGGCGTTTGAGGCCGCCTGGGTAGACGCCGTCGATGAACGGCCCCGGTTTCGCGGCTCGTTGGATGATGCGGGTGTCGGTTGTTGACGAAGCGCTCGCTTTGCTGAGCGGCTCGTAGATTTGGCGTTGGTCAGGCAGAACGCTCGGACGCCGGCCAGTCGTGCGCTTCGATCTCAGCGGGTCGACGCCGGATGGCGTCGTCCTTCATGAGCACGACCCAATCGTTCTGACCGGCCGAGCGCGAGCCATTCTTCATCGGCCACGGTCAATGTGCCTGGCTTTTTGCCCGCACCACGATCGGGCCGGACATGATCTTCGTGACGTTGCGCGATAGCCTGACCACGGGCGAGCGCACGCGGTCACGCGACCATGGTCCTCGCGGCGGTCGAAGGACTCTCCGGCCGCCGCGTGGAAGCGCTGCTCACCGAACCTGCAACTATCCGACGTAGCCCTCAAGGTCTCCCTGATCGGTAGCAGATGCAGCACCCGCGGCCTGAATCGCGGCGCCGCGTCATCGTGCGTTGGCCCCCGGTGGGCTGCCGCTTTCGGAGCGCGTGCCCGGTGTCGTAGGGCGTCGGGCGCGCCGACGGTTCAGTGGGCTGTGAGCTGGGCGGTGAGCGGTACGTTAGGTGACGTGCGGGCGGGGTAGATGGCCGTCAACGAGGGCCGGTCGAGGACCGTGATCGCGGGACGCGCATCGGTCGTGGAGGGACGACCATTGACCGTACGTGACCCAGCGCGAGCACGACACGTCGACAGGGCACCGTCAGGCGGCCCGCGACGGTCGCGCGGCGGCACTGATCGCCGTCGCGAGCAGATCCTGTTCGTGCGCGTCGCCGAGGGCGACAGGCGCGCGCGTGACGAGCTTCGTCAGCGTATCGATGCTCAGCGACAGGCTGCCTGTGCGACGCGAAGAACGCCTGATGTGGATGCTCGTCAGAACGGGATCGCTGCGCGGCACGTCAGCTGCGAGTCGCGTCGGCGATTTGGCGAGCAAGCCGCTGACGTGGGCTAGCTTCGCGGCCATCGTGTCGCTGACCGGGCGGCGCGGCCGGCGCGCCGTGGTGCGCGGCTCGGCCTGTTCGGCCGCTGCGAGCGTGATCCATCTGTCGATCAAGCGCGTCGTGGGGCGCGCGATTGATCGGCCGCCCTGGGCCGCTGACGTCATCGTTTCCCTCGGGCCACACCGCCAGCGGCCTGGCGTTCTTGCTCGGCGCATCGCAGGAACTTCCGCTGCTGCTGATCCCAGGATCGGTCGCGACCGCGTGTTCGCACTGGTCGCTGATCGCGCCCGCACGCACTACCCCAGGCGACGTCATCGGGGGCGACGCGATCGCCGTCGTTGTGACCGCGGCCGCGTGGAGACTGCGCACGCCGCGCAACCTCCACACAGACCGCCAAGCGCCGTCGGCTGCAGACGGTCGTTCGCCAGCAGGCCGCCACCCGGTCAAGCGGGCCGCGATGCGCTCTGTCACCAACCAGCTGCTCAACCGCTTGACCCGCCCGCTGCTTGAGCGCGACCTCTGGCCACGCACGCACGCGCTGATCGAGACGACCGGCCTGCCGCGACGGGTACCCGTCGGCAACGGGCTGCGCGACAAGCAGTTCTGGATCGTCACCGAGCACGGCTACGGCGCCGACTATGTGCGCAACATCCAGCAGGACCCCAGGATGCGCATCAAGGTCGGCCGACACTGGCAGCCCGGCACCGCACAGATCCTGCCCGACGACGACGCGCTCGCGCGTTTGCGCTGGCTCAAGCGGCCCGTCAACGACGCGTTTGTGCTGTTGATCGGCACACAGCAGCTCACGATCCGCGTCGACCTCGACGAATGAACCTCGCGAACGCATCAAGGCGACATCACGTCTATTTGCGCCCACCGGCGGGTCTTCCTGATCCTGCGCGATGCGCTTGCGCGGCGGCATGGTGCAGGCGTCGATCGCCACGCGACGATCCCAACCGGCGAGCCAGGCGGCATCGCGAGTTAGCAACGCGAGCGAGCACGATGAACAGCGCGACCGAGTCCACGTGCAGGCCGCTGAGCGTCCTCACGCCACGTCATCCGCAAGCGTTTGACGATGCTGCGGTGGGAGGATGGGTAGAGGTAGATATGTGTCGGGTCTTTCTACGTCGGTGGTTGTGGGGCTCGGCTGTGCCGTTCTGTCAGCGCTCGGGACGAACCTCGCGTTCCTGTACAAGCACCGGGGCGCGGTCGCGGCGCCGGATGTGGACATGCGCCAACCCTTGCGAAGCGCGATCGACCTGTTCCGTTCGAAATGGTGGACGATCGGCTGGCTCGTGGCGGCCGCGGCGTTTTTCGCGCATGTCGCTGCGCTCACGCTGCTGCCGCTCTCGCTCGCCCAGGCGGTGCTGTCGGGCGGATTCGTCCTGCTTGCCGTGCTGGCGGAGCGCTTTTTCGGCTTCGATCTCGGCCGACGGCAGTGGGTCGGGATCAGCCTGGTAGCGGTCTCTCTCGCGCTCCTGGCCGTCACGAGCGAGCGCTCCGGAGGCGACCACTCCGATTATTCCGTGCTGGCGATCATCATCTTCGAGGGCTGCGCCGTTGCCTTGGGAGTGCTGCTGATCCTCTCGCGTCGGATCGAGCGCGTCAGAGCGCAGCACGGGGTCATGCTTGGCGCCGCGGCGGGACTCGGCTTCGGGATCGCCGACGTGGCGATCAAGGCGCTCAGCGGCGATCTCGAGAGCGGGATCGTCGGGCTCGTCAGCCCCTGGACTGCCCTCATCGTCACGGCGGCGGTCGCCTCCTTCTTCGCTTCCGCACGGAGCCTGCAGGTCGGCGACGGCGTGGCCGTGATCGCGGTGACCTCCGTCGCCGCGAACATGTCCACGATCCTTGCGGGCGTCGTCGTCTTCGGCGACCCGCTGGGAGATGACGTTCTGGTGGTGG
>JALZJA010000034.1 GCA_030860005.1 Actinomycetota bacterium | reverse complement strand
GCCGATCGAGGTGCCCTCGTCCCGTGCAAGCTCTCGCGCCGCGAGGATGACGTCATCGTCGATCTCTAGTGTCGTACGCACCGTGTGATGTTAGCGCATCATCGCATCGCGCGCCACGACCACTGTCCCTCGACTGTCGTTCTACACGTCCGTCGGAAAGCACGTCGATGAGAGCGGATAAGCGCGCCACGAGAGTTGAGCCGACGCGGGCAAAACGAGAGCGCGCTAAGCACCCCACTGGGACCCCCGGCGCAGGTGATTCAGGCGCTACGTCCGTGGCAGCGTTTGCACTTCAGCTCGCTTCCGCACGGGCACAATGCGTTGCGGTTCGCCGGATCCACGCGCAAACCGAAAGGTCCTCTCGTCCAGCTGACCCCATGGCGCTCGCAATCGGCTTGAGCTCCTGATCGAACGCCTGTTCGAGCTCTGGGCGGTGGCGTGTGATCATGAGCTGTGTGAGCAGCAGGTAGCTCGTGTACGCGAACACGCTGGCGGCGTCGACCCATTCGTCGGAGGGTCCGTCGTCGCAGACCAGCGTGTCCGACGGGTTCTGATGGAGCAACTGATTGTTCATGCGCTGCGGGCAGCATGGGACTCGGCGTGTGCTCGCCCTCGGTCGACTCCCAACTGCCCGCTGTAGCGCATCCGCGCGTCGACATGCCCGAGGAGCCGGATGTCCGGTGCGTGCAGAGTCCGCCGAGCGTGACGCCGAGGCCACGCTAACGGCGGCCGACGTCCTGGGGGCCCAACAGCACTTACAGCGCGTCTCGCCCGCGGCGCGCCGCTGTCATTCGACCGTCGTTCTACAACGGATCCACGTAGCTATACGCGAGCGGTTCTGTATATACTCCGGCTATGTCAAAACACCTGGTCGATCTTGACGAAGAGGCGCTTGGTGCTGCGCGCGCCGAGCTCGGCACGGCGACCATCAAGGACACCGTCAATGAGGCCCTGCGCCGGGCGAGCGAGCAGCGCCGCCCACGAGTCGCCGCCGCGCTGGATACCCTCGCCGCTGCGGCACTCGACGACCGGGCCGACGCGTGGCGCTGACCCACCTCGTTGACACCAGCGCCCTCAAGCGGCTCGGCCATGCGGACGTGCGCACCACGATCGAGCACCTCGCTGCGGCGGGCAGGTTGGCTCGCCCGACGATCTGCGATCTAGAGATCGGTTACTCGGCACGCAACGCCGCGGAGTGGGATCGGCTGATCGTCGCACTCGACACGTTCCAGCCGATCGACACCTCCGCAGCCCATGTCCGTCGCGCGCTGCAAGTCCAGCGCCTGCTGGCGCAGCGCAGCCAGCGGGGCAGGAAGATCCCGGACCTGCTCGTGGCAGCAGCGGCCGAGGAGCGCGACCTCACGGTCCTCCATTACGACGGCGACTTCGACCTCATTGCGTCGGTCACGGGTCAGCTCTGCCGATGGATCGTCCCCGCGGGCAGCGCCGACTGAGCCCGACGGCGTGCGGCGGACCGGGCCACTCGGCACTGACACTCGGTGACGCAGCCACTGTCATTCGATCGTCGTTCTACAACCTTTGGCCGGACGGATAGCCAATAGACAGGCAGCGGGTTCCTCGTCATTCGTTTCATTTGCCGTCGCGAGCCGTTTCATCTCCATGACGTCTCACATCCTTGTGATCTGAATGCCTGCGACACGCACACGAAGCGGTCACGCGACAGCACAGTGAAACGGCTCTGGCCGTGTCGCCAGGCCAGGACGACCGTCCTGCGCGTCGAGCACGACAACATCAGCACACCATGCCGTTGATGCTTGATGTCGCGGCGACCCTGATCCGCGCCGCGTGATTTCCGGTGCGCCTTCGGTGTCAGCTCCCGAGGAGGCCGCGCACATGGTCTGCGAAGGCGGCGGGGCCGAGGCTCCGCAGCTCAGCGTGGACATCGGCGGCGGTCCGCGGTTCGAACGTGGGGTCGTACCGGTAGAGCCGCAGGCGCCGCTCCGGTGATGGCCAACGCTCGACTCCCCACGCGACGTCTTTGGGCGCCTCGCGCCACATATAGGCGACTACCAGAAGGTTGGCGCTGTCAACCGGATGGCCGGCGACGAACGCCAGCCGCAACCCCTCGCCGTTTGCCTCGCCAGTGTCGAAGCTTCGGGCCAGGCGTGCGCGGAGCTCGACCGGTGGGGGCTCGCGCGAGCTGTGCAGAGGAACGTAGTCGAACAGCTCGAGCTCGACGGTTATCGGCGGCAGGGACCCAAGCTCTTCGAGGCTGGACATTGCAAGCAAGAGGCTAGGCGCTCCGCCTCGCCGGCGATCCGCGGCCACCGACTCGCGTGCTCATCGCAGCAATCAGCGCGTGTGGTCCCTCTCACGCGCCCGGCAGCGACCCGGTAGCGAGCGGGCCTGCATCGCGATGTATCCGACCCCTCCACCCCTCCACCCCTGCACTTTGCTGGTGAACTCCAGCCCTTGCGCGTTCGGCCAGCGATAACCCCCCCGGGCCGACCTTGCGCTGGGACAGCGCTTCGTTCAGTGGATGAACGCGATCCCGGGATCGGTCGCTATCGCGGCTGCCGTCTCGGCGCTGTAGTTCTGCCGGGTCACCACGCCGATGTTGGGCGCGTGCATTTGGGTGATGTCAAACGAGCCGT
>JALZJA010000639.1 GCA_030860005.1 Actinomycetota bacterium | reverse complement strand
CGATCGCGCACGCCCAGATGCGCTACGCGCGCAACGCCGTCTTCACAAGCGCGCTCAACTGCGAGGTACCCACAAACCCGGCGAGCCTGACGATCACCGACAGCGACCTCGCCGCCCCCATCAACCTATGCGGGGTCGTCAAGGCGGCGCTCTTGGACAGGGTTGCTATCCATGACGTGTCGATAGGCATCAGGATACGAGGCCTATCCGCTTCGTTCCGCGGTTCGTTCCGGAACGTGAATCGCGCCATCGAAGCCTGCAGCTGGGGCACGGCGCACTGCACTGTGGACGCCGCATACGTCGACTGGGGAAGCAGCAGCGGGCCATTCATCGCCGGGGAGCCCACCCCGGTGTGCGGCTCGATCACAGTGCAGCCTTGGATCGGGCAAGCCGATGGCCAGCGCCCCCCCGTGTTTGCCGTCCCTAACTGCGATGGGTCCGCTACTCCGGCTGAGCAACTTGCGAAAGCTGAAGCTGCGGCCGCGAAGCGCCGTGCTGCGCATGCTTCCAACTGTTCGCTGGGTGATCAAGCGGCATGCGAACAACTCGAGCGATTCAACAAGTGTCGTGCTGCGGCCGTCGAGATCGCCCAAACACGGTACCCGGAAGATGACTTCAATGTTGGTGTCGACGCCATGGGGGGAGCCGTCGACAACGCCGCAAGCCGAGGGCTGTTTAGAGCAGCTTCCTCGGGCGTCGAAACCAGTGCGCAAGTCACGGCTTGGGCAATCCGAATCTTCGACGTCGTCGACCTCTACTACGCGCTGAAGAAAGCTGTCGACAGGTGCGTCTAGTGCTGTGTCCGGTTTTGGTCGGTGATGTGTCGAGGGTGCGCGGCCACGCGGGACCTTCTCGCTCAGAGGCCGGTACGCTCGTCACCGCCTGACCATCACACCTGGACCGTCGCCCACGAACCTCGTAAGCGTTCAGTTGCTCGGTAGGAGTTGGGCGAGGTGCGGCGAAGTTATGGAGCGTGGATCGCGCGGACGCTGAGGCGATCTACGAGCAGGGCCGCGAGGCGGTGGTGGCGGTGCTGTTGCGGATGGATGAGCAGATCGGCCGGCTTGAGAAGCGCGTCGCGGTGCAGGATGAGCGGATCGCCAAGCTCGAGCAGAAGGGCAAGCGCTCGTCGCGTAACTCCTCGCAGCCGCCGAGCGCCGACCCGCCGTCGGCGCCGCCCAAGCGCGGTAAGGATCCGTCGGGCAAGAAGGCCGGCGGTCAGCCCGGGCACGAGGGCAAGGGGCGGCCGCTGTTGCCGTTGTGGGCGGTCGATGAGGTCGTTAGGAACGACGGTCTGATCTGGCCCCACTGCGACGGTCTCAACTGGCCCCACCTCGTCCGATTGTCGGCTGAAGGTCACGTGCTCATCGAGCACGGGATCGGGGTCGCAGAGAGTGGGTTTCAGAGTGGAGCAGTTCGAGCAGATCAGGCGCGATCGCGACCGGGAGGGCTTGTCGATCAGGGCGCTGGCGGAGCGCCATGGGGTGCATCGCCGGGCGGTGCGTCAGGCGCTGGAGTCGCCGGTGCCGCCGGCCAAGCGCGCGCCCGAGCGGCGGGCGGCGCCGAAGCTGGGCGAGTACCGGGAGGTCATCGACGAGTGGCTGGTCGAGGATCTCGAGGCGCCGCGCAAGCAGCGTCATACGGCCAAGCGCGTGTGGAAGCGCCTCCTCGACGAGCACGGCGTCGACGTCGCGGAGACGACGGTCCGCGATCACGTCCGCAAGCGTCGCCGCGAGCTGGGGCTGGCGGCGCGGGAGGTGTTCGTCCCGCAGGTCCACGCGCCGGGCGTAACGGCCGAGGTCGATTGGGGCGAGGCCGACGTCGACCTCGCGGGCGCCCGGACGCGGGTGCATTTGTTCTTCATGCGCTCGTGCTTCTCGGGCGCGGCGTTCAGCATGGCCAGCCCGGTGGAGACCCAGCAGGCCTTCCTGGAAGGTCACGCGCTGGCCTTCGACTGGTTCGACGGCGTGTTCGCGGAGGTCCGCTACGACAACCTGGGCTCGGCGGTCAAGCAGGTGCTCAAGGGCCGCCGACGCATCGAGTCTGATCGCTTCGTCGCGTTGCGCTCGCACTACCTGTTCGAGTCGCTGTTCACCACGCCGGGGATCACGGGCGCGCATGAGAAGGGCGGCGTTGAGGGCGAGGTCGGCCGCCTGCGCCGCAACCACCTCGTCCCGGTCCCGGCCGTCGGCTCGATCGCCGAGCTCAACGCGCTGCTGTTGGCGGCCTGCGACGGGGACCTGCAGCGCCAGATCGCGGGGCGGCCGGGGACGGTCGCCGAGCAGCACGCGATCGAGCGGCCTGTGTTGCGGCGGTTGGGTGAGCCGTTCGACACGCGCGAGATCACCTCGGTCCGCGTCGACGCCAAGGCCTTGGTCACGGTTCGCCAGAACCGCTACTCGGTTCCGGTCGCCCTGGCGGGTCTGCGCGTGGAGGCGGCCGTCGGCGCCCGGGAGATCGTCGTCAGCCACCGCGGCGATGAGGTCGCGCGCCACGAGCGGCTGCACGGACGCTCGGGCACCCGCGCGAGCCTCGATCACTATCTCGAGCTGCTCCAGCGCAAGCCTGGCGGCCTGCAGCGCTCGCTGGCGTTGGCCCAGGAGCGCGACCGCGGCGCCTGGCCGTCCTGCCTGGATGAGTTCTGGCGGGCGCTGGCCGGCCGCTATGACGACTCGCAGGCCGCCCGCCAGATGGTCGACGTTCTGATGCTCGCGCGCGAGCACGGACCCGCCCGCCTGGAGTTGGCCGTCCGCGGCGCGCTGGCCTCGGGGGCGATCGACGGCGGCGCCGTCGCGATCTTGGCCCGCCAGACCGACGCGGCCCAGCCGGCCGGGCCGCTTGAGGATCTCGACGCGCGCCTGGCCGCACATGAGCGTCCCGAGCCCGACCTGGGCGCCTACGACCAACTGCTGCCCGGCCGGAAGACGGCGCGATGAGCGATCCGGCCGGCTACAGCATCGCTCGCGCCTACCTCGACGAGCAGCACACCGTGCTCGGCGACTGGTCACCCACCCAGCTTCTGACGCTGCACGTCTGCGACGACTACGACGAGCTCGACGGGGTCGACTGCTCGTTGACCGCTCAAGAGGCGCGCGGCCTGGCGTGGCGGCTGATCGAGCTCGCCGAGCACGCCGACCGCCGTGCGGAGGGCGACACATGACTTCCAGGACGGCCGGCGCGCAGAGCGCGCAGACCGCGGCGCTTGAGGCGCTGATCGAGGCGCACGCCACCGAGCTGAAGCTGCCGACGGTCAAGCGCCGCTTCCGCGGCCTCGCCCAGGAGGCCACCCGCGAGCAGCAGACCCCGACCGCCTACCTGGCCGCTCTGCTTGAGGCCGAGACGGCAGAACGAGCCGAGCGACGCGAACGGCGGCGCCTGCTCGACGCAAGGTTCCCCGCCCTCAAGCGCTTGGAGGACTTCCACTTCAGCGACAACGCGAAGATCCCGCAGGCCACGATCGCGGCGCTGGCCGAAGGGTCGTGGATCAGTGACCGCGAATCGGTGATCCTCATCGGTGACAGCGGCACCGGCAAGACGCACCTCGCCACCGCGCTGGCGATCCGGGCCTGCCAGCAGGGCCGCAGGGTCCGCTTCAGCACCCTCGCGGCGCTGGCCAACGAGCTCCAAGAAGCGCAATCGCGCAAGGAGCTCGCCCGGGTCGTCGGCCGCTACGCCCGCACCGAGCTGCTCGTCCTCGACGAGCTCGGCTACCTCGCCCTCCCAGACGGGGCCGCCGAGCTGGTCTTCCAGGTCCTCTCCGAACGCCACGAGCGCAGCTCGTTGATCGTCACCACCAATCTGCCGTTCGGGGAGTGGACCCGGGTCTTCCCCGACGCCCGACTGGCCAAGGCCGTCGTCGACCGACTCACCCACCGCGCGCACATCATCGACACCGGCAGCGAGTCCTGGCGCTTCCGCCACGGCCTCACGACCAAGACCTGACCCCCCGCCGGACACGCGCGCGCCGCTGAGATCGCGCTCGGCCGTCGCCCTACGGGCAACGACCTCACACGACCTCAGCGGCGCGCATCCGCCACACTCCACCCAGCACATCAACCAGCGCGAGGTGGGGCCACTTCAAGCCGTCGCACTGGGGCCAACCGAAGCCGTCGTCCTCAGTCGTCGAGCACTGGCCGGCGGGCTGCGGGTGCGGGCGCGTGTTCACGGCCGCCGAGCGCGTCGCCGTGGGTAATCCGGCGCGCCATCAGGTCGAGGAGCTGCCGGTGATGGCCGTTCAGGTCACCGAGCACCAGTGCCAGCGCGTGGCCTGCCCCGGTTGCGGGGCCAAGACGGCCGCCGTCTTGCCGGCCGAGTTCGCGTGCGCCCATGGGCCCAGGCTGCAAGCGGCGATCGTGACGCTCTCGATCCGCAACCGGATCTCGCGCCGTGACAGCGTGGAGCTGTGTGAGCAGCTATTCAGCGCACGGATCAGCACCGGGACGGTGGAGGCGATCCTCACCCGCGCCGGCGACGCGCTGAAGGCCCCTTGTGAGGATCTGCTGCAGCGTGTCCGCGACGCCAGCGCGGTCAACATGGACGAGACCGGCTGGCGGCTGAAGGGCAAGCAGCGCGCGATGTGGGGCATCTTCACCGACCGCCACGCGGTCTTGCGCATCGAGGCCGGTCGCCACGAGGAGCACGCCAAGGCGCTGCTCGGCGAGAGCGTCGCGATCGTCACCAGTGATCGCTGGTGGGCCTACACGCATCTGCCCGTCGCGCGCCGCCAGGTCTGCTGGTCGCATCTGCAGCGCGACTTCGCCGCCCACGCCGAGGGCCTGGCCGCCGAGAAGAATCTCGGCGAGGCCGGCCTGCGGGTCTGCCGCGAGCTGTTCTGGGCCTGGGAGATCTTCCAGCACACCAATGACCGCGCCGAGCTCCAGCGCCGCATCCGACTGCTGCAACGCGAGCTCAAGCCGATCCTGCGCCGCTACGCCGCCAAGGCCGCCCGCAACCGCTACTGTCGCGGCTTCGCGCGCAACCTGCTCAAGATCTGGGCCGCGCTGTGGACCTTCGCCGCCCACCCCGGGGTGCAGCCGACCAACAACCACGCCGAACGCGCCCTGGGCGGCTCGGTCATCGCCCGCAAGCTCTCGCTCGGCAGCCAGTCCGAAGAAGGCGAGCAACGCATCGCCCGGCTGCTCTCGGCGCACACCACCTGCCGCCTCCAGAGCCGCAGCCTGCACGCCTACCTCATCGACCTGCTCGGCGCCCACGCCCGCGGCCACCCAGCACCCCTACTTGCCTGACGGCCAGCCAGGCAACTGAACGCTTACCGAACCTCCACGATGAGCGGGACATTTCTCGCTTCGGGTGCGATATCCCCGCTAAACGCACCCAAGGAGCACGGGCGCCGACGTGGGGGAGAGCGGGAGGAGCGCCTCGCCGCCTCGCCCGTCAGCCGACGCATCGCGCCCTATGAGAACGTCCGTTCCCATAGTTATCGTTACCCGAGATGACCGGTTTCGCAGATACCCCGCTCGTCGGCCCGGGCTCCGAGCTGCAGCTGACCCTCGACGGCGGCGCCGTCCCGCACACGGACGTCATCCCCGCAGTGATCGCCGACGCGGTCCTCGAGCCCGCGGCGTCGTTCTCGGTGGTCGAGCTGGGGGAGGAGGCCGAAGCGCTCGAGCTCGACCTGGCCATCGCACGCGCGGGCGCGCGAGAAGAGAACCTGTTCCTCGCCGGGGTGCGGCTCGCGGCCCGGGCGGCGTCGCCGGCGACCAGGCGGCAGTACGCGTCGATCTACCGCAGCTTCGGCGACTGGCTCCGTGACGCGCTCGACCGGCCACCCGTCACCTCGGACTTGACGGGTGATGCGATCGGCGCGTTCGCCCGCCACCTCGAGCAGATCGGTGGGCGTGGGCGAGGGCCCGCCCCCCGGCCACCCGCCGCGTCTACTTGAACATGGTCCGCGCCCTCGCGCGCGACCTCGGCCTGGCCGAGGAGGCTGACCGGGTGCGGGTGCCGCGCCATCGCGCCGGGCCGCCGGAGACGCTGACCGACGTCGACTACGCCAACCTGTTGCGCGTCCCCGACCGCCGCGCCGGGATCGGCAAGCGCGACGTCGCGCTGCTCAGAGTGTTCGGCGACTGCGGGCTGCGCTCGGCCGAGCTGCGTGGACTCCTGGCCGGCGATCTACGCAGGCCGCGGACCAACGCGCGTCACCAGCGGCTGTTCGTGCGCGGGAAGGGCGGCGTGGAGCGCGAGGTCGACGTCCCCGAAGCCACCCAAGCCGCGCTCGACATCTGGGCCGCCGCACGAGTGCCTACGGTGCGCGACGTTCGGCGAGATCTACGACCTCGGCGTCGAGCTCAGCAAGGTCCGGAGCCGTAAGCGCAGGATCCGCAGCCGTAAGCCCAAGCTCGTCCAGGTGCTCAGCGAAGTCTTCAGGTGAGTAACCCTCGAGGTAGCACTGCCCGGCTACAAGGGCCACCTCGTCGTTGCCCTCTTGAAAGACGGCAGCCGGCGTCTCGCCGTCGAAGTACGTGGACTTCGAGAACAGCCAGTCGCGAAGTTGCGTAGGCTGCCACCCTGCCGCCTCGAGACGGACGAGCGCGTAGTGCAACGCGTCGACGCGGTCATCGAGCAGCGTGGTGCGCTTGCGCTCTTCCCCGTCGCGGCGGTTCGTGACGGTGGCGCGCGCGCAGTTCAACAGCTGAGCCAGCTGCGCAACGCTCAACGTGAAGTGGTCGAGGAGGTAGACAAGCTGCCCTTGACGGTTCAACACGTTCGGCGAGGCCGTCGCGCTATCGCTTGCGACAAGCGGTGTGGATGGTCCGCCGTTAGGCACGGTCGGGTTCGACACGGTGGTGCTCCTCGAGTAGTTGGCCATCCACGCTGCCGAAGTACAGCGGCTCGCGCGGTCAGAACGCGAGCGCAACGCACTTGGCGGCGCGGCCTCCCAGAAGGGAAGACGGAAGACACTAGCGCTTCAGTGGCTTCTTCGCAGGGCGCTTGTCTGATCGTTAGTTGATACGCTAACTGACGCTCACCTCAACGCGCTCGAAAGGAGCTCGAATGCACGTCCCCGCCGTTCGCCCGTCCGAGCACGTCGACAGCCCCGCCGTCCCGGCGCGGACGTACCGTATCCAGGCCTCCCTCTGGGCACGTTGCGCCCTGCCCCTCGAGGTGGAGCCTGAGCAGTTGCGGCGGTTCTTTCACACTCGCCCTCTCGCGGCGCATGAGGCGCTCCAAGGCTTGCGTGGGCATCAGCGCGCCGAAGCTGCGAGCCGCCTGCGCGTGTCGGCGCTGGTCTTCGACGCCAGCGCACTGCGGTTCGCCAAGACGACTGCCATCAGCCGTCGGCAGGCTCGAGACCAGCTCGAGCAGTTCCGAGCAACAGGCCTGATGGTGCACGGCGTGTCCTTCACGGACATGGCAGGCCGACGTGTCCTGCTGATCGACATCCGACGATACGCCGACCGACTGATCCCGGAAGTGCGCATGTTCGAGCTGACGGAGAACGCACCGCTCGAGCAGCTGCCGGTACGACGCATCTCGCTGCGATTGCCGCTCAAGGCACTCCACGCCGAGCAGATCGCCTTCGCACGATCCTGGATCACGGCGGTCCTCGGACCGCTCGAGCCGTCAGCCCGAGAACTGGACAACGTCACGCGAGACTACGCGCGGCGGATCACGTTCGAAGGACCTCGCACGGTCTCGGACTTGAGCCTTACGCGCGCCCTTCTCGAGATGCGCCGCTTGCGCAGCGCAGCCGTCGCGCTCAAGCCGAACGTCGAGCCGTCGTCGTCTAGCGACTTGCCCTCACTGAACCCCGAAGGACTCGCCGCTGCTGAGGGTGGCGCGTACGCGCATCGGCTCTAGAATGCCCCCAGCGCTTCACCGATCACCGCGACCTCAAGGCGTCCGGGCTATGCGCCAAGATCTGTCGCCCGATATGAGCAAGCGCCTTCCCACCGACACGCAGCTCATCACGTGCTTTATCTCATGCTCCACCCCGAACGTGGGGGAGGAGCGTGAGGACTTGCTCGGGCCTCTCGTGGCCAAAGCAGACCGGATGGGCCGAGCCGCCGCCACGCCCTACCGCATCGAGACCATCGAGGCGCCCTCCGACGCGAACAGCGCTGCGACGCGTGAGCAGACGCACGGTCATCTGGCCTGTGATGCAAGCTTTGCGTTCATCGTGCTCGACCGCCTCAGCGAAGGGTGCATGCGCATTTTCAGCTGGGCCGTGAAGCTCGGTGTGCCGACGTTCGTGCTGGTGTTGCCGGGAGCTCGAGAGTCGGCGATGCTCGGTTCCGCTCCGGGCGAAGG
>JALZJA010000541.1 GCA_030860005.1 Actinomycetota bacterium | reverse complement strand
CCCTGCTTGACCGCCTCGCCAAGCGACTTCGCCGCCGAGATCGCCGCGCTGCCGGCGCGCTTCGCCGACCGTTTGGCGTCGGTACCGCTCTGCTCCGCCGCCTTGCGCTGCCTCGTGGCGGTTCCCTTCTTCGCTGCCGCCTGTCGATCGGCCTTCGTCCGCTGCGCCATGTGTTGCTCCTCTCGTGGTGGCCCTATCGCAAACGATCTTCCCACGCCCGCCGAGTCGGACGGAGGTTCATGGCGATAGGTCAGCCCACCTCCGCCGGCGTGGGCAGCCGCTCCACCTCGACCTCTGGCAGCAGACGGTCGACCCTGTGCGGGTCCACGAGGCCGGCGCCGAGTCGCTGCGTCGACTCCGCGCCGCATGCGACGCCGTGGCGCAGGCAGTCCGGCGGCGGCCTGTCGCCGTAGCGCGCGGCGATGTAGCCGGCGAGAAACGCGTCGCCGGCGCCGACGGTCGCGACCGCTTCACGTGGCTCGATGCGCACCCGGTACAGGCATGACTCGCCGTCCACGACGATCGACGCGAAGCACCCGTCCGGAACGGTCATGATCGCCTCGGCGGCGCCGAGGTTGACCATCTCGCGCACGGCGATGACGCGATCCTCGTCGTCGTTGAACTCGTGGCCGACGAGCTCCTCGGCCTCGAGGATGTTCGGCGAGACGACGTGCGGCTCGGCACGTACGGCGTGGCGCAGCGGGTCGCCGTCCGTGTCGATCACGACGACGAGCCCGAGCCTGCGCAGCTCCTTGATGAGCTCGGCGTAGACGTCGGCCTCCAGCCCGCGCGGCAGCGACCCGGCGAAGATGACGATCGCGGCGCCGCGGGCGAGGTAGAGGAGCTTGTCGCGGAAGAGCTCGAGCTCGCGGGCGCTGACGGCCGGGCCGCGCTCGTTGATCTCCGTCTGCTCGCCGTTGGTCGGATCGAGCACGGCGGTGTTCGTGCGCGACTCCTCGCGGATGCGGACGAAGTCGTTGAGGATCGCCTCCTCGGTCAGCGCTTCGACGATCCGCGTCCCGGTCGCCCCGCCGGCGAAGCCGGTCGCGATGACGGGCTGGCCGAGCGTCTTGAGCGTGCGCGCCACGTTGACGCCCTTGCCGCCTGGAAGCGTCGTCTGCTCGACGGTCCGGTGGCGGCGCCCGAGGCGGAAGTTCGGCACGGACAGCGATTTGTCGATCGCCGCGTTGAGGGTGACGGTGATGATCATGAGACCGGCGTCTGCGCTGCTCGGTCCTCGGCGTCGAGCTCCCGGCGGCGACGGACGACTCGATTGCGCAGCACCAGTAACGGGAGGCTACAGACCAACAGCGCCACGATGGCCACGAGCGTCTGCGAGCTGCCGATGAAGTCGCCGAGGCGGTCGCCGAACCCGGCCTCGGAAACCGGGCGTCCGATGACGACCGGCACACGCTTGATGACCTTCCCTTTCTGGCGCACGATCGCGGTGCCGACCTTCGAGCCGCGCGGCAGCGGCCCGTCGACCTCGTCGGGCAAACCCTCGACCTTCACGCTCGTCGCGTCGCCGACGCGGATCACGCGGTCGACGCTCGCGCCCGCGACGACCTCCACATGCTCGCCGTCGCGGAAGCGCAGCGCGACCTTCCCGAGGATGCGCCCCTCCGCCAGCAGCGTCTTCGCCGCGTAGCTGCGCAGCCCGTAGCGCAGCAGCGCGAGCGAGTCCTCGTTGCGGGCGCGCTCGCTCGGCTCCCCCATGACGACGCTTACGACGTTCACGCCGCGGCGCGTCGCCGAGCCGACGAGGACGTAGCCGGCCTGGCTCGTACGCCCGGTCTTCACGCCGTTGGCGAAGTTGAAGCGGCGCAGGAGCGTGTTGCGGTTGATGACCGTCCGCTTGCGCGATCCGCTGCGCAGGACGGCGCGCGGAAGGTCGACCGTGCGGCGAAAGAACTGGCTGCGGCGCAGGCGGATCGCGAGTGTCGCGAGATCGCGGGCGCTCGAGAAGTTGCCCGGATCGTCCAGGCCGATCGGGTTGGCGAAGCTCGTGTCACGCAGGCCGATGTCCGCGGCGCGGCGGTTCATCTCGTCGACGAACGCCTCCTGCGAGCCGAGCGTGCCGACGGCGAGCGTGGCGGCGGCGTCGTTCGCGCTGGGCAGGAGCAGGGCGCGCAGGAGATCGCGCACGCTCAGCCGCTCGCCCGCGCGCAGGCCGATCTGCGACTCGGCGGGCGCCGCGTTGTAGGCCGTGGCACTGAAGACGTCGTCGAGATCGGTCCGCTCGATCGCGACGAGCGCGGTCATGAGCTTCGTCGTCGATGCCATCGCGCGGCGATCGCGCGAGTTGCGCGTGAGCAGGACGTCACCCGTCGACGTCTCGATGACCAGCGCGGCCTTGGCACGCAGTGCGGGCTCCTGCGCCGCGGCGGGTACGGCCGCGGTCGCGCCGCCGACGGCCAGCGCCAGCACCGCCACGCGTGCGCCGAGACGGGCCCTCACGGAGCGAGCTTGAGCTTGTCACCCACGTGCAGTGCGCGCGGGTCCATCCGTGGGTTGAGCTCCTGTAGTCGTTCGAGTGCGATCCCGGCGCGTTCTGCGATCGCCGACGGGCTGTCCCCCGGCCGGACGGTGATCGACTTCTTGCGCGTCTTGGGCGCGGTCTGCGTGGTTTGCGGCTTGTCTGCCTTCTTGTCGTCATCCGAGCCGCCGGCGACGACGAGGACGAAGAGCGTGCCGATCACGAGCGTGAGGAGCAAGGCGGGCAGCGCGAAGCGGGCGTAGCTTTGCTCCTGCATCGAGCGAACAGGATACGGCGCACATGAAATCCGCTGCTGCTCATGAGAGCGCCCATGCAGCCTCGCGCAGACGCTCGCTCGCGGCCCGCGCGGCTGCGGCCGGCGATCCGCTGCCGGCCTCGTGCGCGCTGGCGATCGAGCGCGACGCGCTGACGAGCCCGGCGCCACGATTGGGAGCGAACGCGGACGCGAGACCCTCGATCTGGCCGCCCTGCGCGCCGACGCCGGGCAGCAGGAACACGGCGCGCGGCATGAGCTCGCGCATGCGCGCCACGTGCTCGGGCGCGGTGGCGCCCACGACCGCACCGACATCGGCGAGGCCGGTCGCGCTCGCCGGGCCCGCGTCGCCCAAGTCGGCGACGATCAGCGCGAGGCGCTCCCACAGCGTTCCGCCCTGCGCAAGCGCGAGGTCCTCGACGTCGGCTGCGCCGGGGTTCGAGGTGCGGACGAGCACGAACATGCCCGCCTGCGCCGCGCGCGCGCCGGCGACGAGCGGCTCGAGCGCGTCGATTCCGAGCAGCGGGTTGGCAGTGAACGCGTCGGCACGGAGGCCGGCGACCTCGCCGAACGGCGTGTGCGTGGAGCCGACGAGCGCCTGCGCGTAGGCCGCGGATGTGACCGAGACGTCGCCGCGCTTGCCGTCGGCGAGCACGAGCAG
>JALZJA010000522.1 GCA_030860005.1 Actinomycetota bacterium | reverse complement strand
CGAACGCGACAGCGCCGCCGCGCCAGCCCGGAAAGGCGCTGATGCCCCCGTCGTAGAGGCCGTATCCCGGGAGGAAGCCCTCGCCGGCGAGCACGCTGAGCGTGTACGTGCGCACCTGGCGCTCCTTCAGCGCGCGGATGAAGTCCTCGCAGCGATCGCGCTGGCGCTCCTCGTCCCTGCTAAGCGGCCGCTCGACCGCCGTCAAGGCGAGGCGACGTTGGGTCTCGACCACCCACATCAGTCGCTCGTGCAGGTGACCGACGATCGTCTGGAGGTCGACCGGCATTGCGACAACCAGGCCTTCAAGCTGCTTCGGCGAGACCTCGGCCGCGGCCTCCGACGGCCAACCACCGGAGAACACCCTCTTGACCGCTCCGAAGAGCAGCTCACGATCGGCGTCGATCAGACGACCGAGCGGCGCCTGCACATCGGCGGGCGCGGTCCGGTAGCGGTCGTCCTCACCCTCGAAGAGGTACTCCCGCACGTACTGTGGGATCGACTCACTGAGCGCCGTCCGCGTGTCCTCGTCGTCCCTCGCCGCCCGCAGCAGCTCCGACAGCACGACAGCGTGGACGTGCTTGCGGACGAGCACATCGTTGCGCAGGTTGAAGCGTGGCGGACGCAACGGCGCACCGAGCAGCTGCTCAGGGTTCTCGAAGAAGTAGGCGTCGTGGACTGCGCGACGGCAGTACGCGAAAACAACGGCCATACGGCGCCGGCGGCCCGCGCGCCCGACGCGCTGCCAGTAGTTCGCCGGCGTCGGCGGCACGTTGCGGCACAGCACAAGATCGAGCGCCCCGATGTCGACTCCGAGCTCGAGCGTCGGACTCGCCACGAGCGTGTTGACGGTGCCGCCGCGGCGCTTGAACTCCTTCTCGATCCGGAGCCGCTCGTCGGCGGGCACCTGCGCGGTGTGCTCCTCCGCGGTCACCATCGCGAACGGCCGGCTCAGCAGCGAGACGTTGTAGTCCTCGATCGGTGGCGGCGCGTGCTCGACCGTCCCGGTGCAGTGCATTTTGGTGCACGCGCCATTGGGGGTTGCGCGAGCATGGACGCGGCGGCACACGGAGCAGACATGGCGCTCGCTCTGTCGCATCAGCCCGATACGGCCCGTATCTACCTGGTGCGTGCCTCCGCTGCCGCCGAGCGGCTTGCCGTTCCCGCCCACGAGCTTTACAGGCGTGACGAGGTCGAGTGCGCGCACCAGCTCCCAGACACCTTCGGCGGCAGCAGACGGATCCTTGACACCCCATTGCCCCACGAAGTCGACAGCCCCGGTGCGCCCGCGTGTCGGGACGACGGTGCGCACCCACTTGTCCACCTCGCCACCCTGGCGCTCGAGCTTGATCCCGACCGGGCGCATATCCGTGAACCCGTGGGGGATGAAGCCGCGCTGGATCTCGTCGCTGCCGCCGTTCCACCAGCGTCCGAAGATGGGCTCGTCGCCATCGTGCAGCATTCGCGCGCGCCGCCACGCGTCAAGGAGCGCCGCCACGCCGTCGCACAGATCCTCCGGTTGCATCGCGACTTCCCCGGCTAAGGCCTGGACGTGGGGCTCGTCGGGCGTGAGCCGCGAGTAGACGACGCGAAGCTGGCCCCAGCGCTCCAAGCCGTCGCGCTGCGTGAAGGACGTCGCCAGCTCGCGCAGGATCTGGATGCGCAAGAAGCGCGCGAGCTGAGCCGTGGCGCTGCGCCCAAAGGGCTCGTCGGCAGCGCTGTCGAACGCCTCGGGCGCGACCGCGCGCGCGAGGTCGCGATCGGCGCGCAGGCGCCGCAGCAGCTCGGCGTGCAGATCGCCGACCGAGACGGGTCCGCCGCCTGCGCTCTCCAGCTCGCCGAGCACCTCGAGCATGAGGTAGCGCAGGCGATAGCGACGGGCGTGGTCGCGCATCCAGCCAGCCTGGAAGGCGGCATCCTGACGGTTGTCGGCGAAGATCAGCAGATGGCGTTCGTCGTCGGAGCCGGCGGCGCTGATCATCTCCTGGGCAAGAATGTGGACATCGGCAACAGTCGAGGCCCGCAGCGGGCGGATCGGCTCGTAGTCGCGGCCGGTTCCCGATCGGCCCGTCGCGCCGCAGCCGAGGCAGCGAAACGCTTTGGGCTCGTGCACGAGGTACACGCGGGCGAGCGGACCGAGCTGGGCACACTGGGGGTTCGAGCAGGCATCCTCCTCGTCGTTGTGCACGGCCCCGCAGTGGGTGCATAGCCATGCCTCCGACCGGCGCTCGTCGAGGCGCGCCGAGCTCCTGCCTCGTCCCCGTCCGTTGCCCTCCCCCTCCTCCTCATCAGGGTCAGCCTCGGCGAGGACCCAATCCGTGAACCGGACGCGGGTGGCGC
>JALZJA010000486.1 GCA_030860005.1 Actinomycetota bacterium | reverse complement strand
ATAGTCCTTTTCCACTCTTGCCTCGATGCATGCTTTCGGAGAGCATGCGCCCAATCGCATCTCGTAAAGCGGAGGTTCCGATGATCCTGAAGAAGGCTGCCATCGTCGGTGGTTTCGTCGTCGCGCTCGCTGCAGCAGGCCCGGCACAGGCTGCGCCCCCCACCGCGAGTTGCAACGGGCAGTTCTTCTCAGGGCACGCCGGCCTTGTTCCGGCGACCGGAGGGGAAGAACGAGTGGGCGGCTTCATCTCCGGCGCCGCGCGCGAACCAAGTGTGGACTTCGGGGGAGAGATCAGCGGTGCAGCGCAGACAAAGCCTCACCAGGACTGCGATTTCTAGCCGGGTCCGCGAGCGAGACTTCCACCAGGGGAACGGCCTGCGGGGCGCGACGGAGTGCGCGGTGATCGATGGCTACCGCTGCGTCGCGCTGCGGGCGCCGAGGACGATCCAGACGAGGCCGAGCAGAGCCGCGCCGCCGGCGTCTTGGAACGCCAGCGCCGCAAGGCCCGCCAGCGGGAGCGCGATCGCGGCTCGCCAGAAGCGCTCGCGTGAGCGTGCCACAGCGACTGCGATGCCGATGAGGCCGACGAGCCAGACCAGAGTGCCGACGACGAAGACGGCGTCGAGCGCCTCGCGTCCTGCGGCGACGGTCGCGAGGATCGAGGCCAGCAGCGCGACCTGCCCCACCATCGCCAGCGCCGCCATACGGCGGCTCAGCACGCGCCGTAGCGCTTCGAGCCCCGCGAGGGTCAGCAGCAGACCGCCCGCGAGCAGCCCGTCTGACAGCACGTCACCGGTGGAACCCGCGTACTTCGTGTTCTGTTCGGTGGCTGCCGCGGCCACTCCCTGCGCCACGAGCACAACACCGCCGAGCGTGGTCAGCATCCTCACACCGGGCCTGGTGGCTGCGCCGTGCATCGCCATCGCCTCCATCGGGGACCTCCTGGTTGGGTTGAGGCCACCGTAAGCGCCCGTGACGCGCGTTTCGTCAGGCGACGGGCCGAACCTGATCAAGCGTGGGGACGATGGGCCTCGTACCGTGGGAGGAGAACGGGCTTCACGGGGGCAGCTACCGTGGGCCGATGAGGCAGGTATGGGCTAATCGGGTCCGCAACGTGATCGCCCGCCGCGGCGATCCAGCTCTCGCCGCAGTGGTGGTCGGGATCGGCCTGTTTGAGATCTGGGTCGCGCCGATCACGCCACCGGGCTACAGCGGACCTGCTGTGATCGCGACCGCCGGTGTGCTGGCGCTGGGGGCGGCGATCGTCTGGCGGCGGCGCATCCCGTGGCTGTCGCTGGGCGTGGTCGTGGCCGTGCTGACGGTGCAGTGGGCATATGCACGCGGCGCCGAACAGCTCCCGAACGCTGCGTTTATCGCGATCCTCGCGCTCGCCTACACGACGGGCGCTCACGAGGAGCGCTCGCGAGGCCTGCTCGCGATACTTGTCGCAGCGAGCGTCTTTCTCGTCCAGGACGGCGTCGACCTCGAGGCCGGCTACTCCAGCGTGCGCCAGGATTTCGGCTTTTACATCCTGGTGTGTCTCGCCTGGGTAGCCGGATTGGGGATCCGCGCGCTGCGCGGGCGCGCCGAGCAGCTCGAGCGCCTGACCGTGCAGCTCGAGCACGAGCGTGAGCAGAGCGCCCGGCTGGCAGCGCTCGAGGAGCGCACACGGCTGGCGCGCGAACTGCACGACGTCGTCGCGCACGGCGTCGCGGTGATGGTGCTGCATGCCGGCGCGGCACGAAAGCTCGTTGATGCCGAGCCCGAGCGGGCGAGATCGACGCTGCAGTCCGCAGAGCAGTCAGGCCGCCAGGCGCTGGCGGAGCTTCGACGACTGCTGGGCGTCCTGCGCGACGAGTCGGCGAGCGCTGAGCTGCGCCCACCCGACAGCCTTCGTGACCTCGAGGATCTCGTCAAGGCGCTCGCGGACGGCGGCCTCGATGTCGAGCTGGTGGTCGAGGGCAGGCCGCGCGAGCTCGCTCCAGGACTCGACCTCAGCGCCTATAGGATCGTTCAAGAAGCCCTAACGAACACGCTCAAGCACGCACACGCCCAGCACGCGACGGTGCGTGTGCGCTACGCCCCGCAGCAGCTCGAGCTGGACATCGCCGACGACGGCCACGGAGCTCCGAACGCCAACGACGACGCAGGCCACGGCCTCACGGGCCTGCGCGAGCGCGCCGCGCTCTACGGCGGTGAGCTGCACACTGGACCTGGGCCCGGAGGAGGGTTTCGTGTGTACGCGACGCTTCCGTTCGAGGCAGCCCGCACATGAACGACGGGCCGATCCGCGTGCTCATCGCAGACGACCAGGCGCTCGTCCGCAGCGGGCTCGCGCTCGTCATCGGCACCGAACCGGGCATGCAGGTGGTTGGAGAGGCAGCTGACGGGCGCGAGACACTCGCGCGCTGCCGCGAGCTACAGCCAGACGTCGCGTTGCTCGACATCCGCATGCCGGGCCTCGACGGCCTGGAGGCCGCTCGCCGACTCATACGCGACCAGCCGGCAATCCGCATCGCGATGCTGACCACCTTCGACCTCGACAGCTACCTCTACGAAGCGCTCAAGATCGGAGTCAGCGGCTTCTTTCTCAAAGATGACCCGCCCGAGCAGATCATCGCCGGCATCCGCGCGGTCGTTGCCGGGGCCGCGCTGCTGTCCCCTGCGTTGACCCAGCGCGTGGTGGCGCGCTACGTGCGCGGACCCGCACCCGACTCGGTCGCCTCCGAGCTCGAGCAGCTGACCGCGCGCGAGCTCGAGGTGCTCTGCCTCATCGCCCGCGGCCTCACCAACACTGAGATCGCTAGCCAGCTCGTCCTCGCCGAGACAACCGTCAAGACGCACGTCGGCCACATCTTCGGCAAGCTCGCACTCCGAGACCGCGCGCAAGCGGTCGTGCTGGCCTACGAGTCGGGACTTGTCAGCGCAGGCGGACTCGACTGACCCGGATCTCCTGGTCCCGCTGGGGTGGTCCTCGGACGGGAACGACAAGCGGGACAGCTGGCTTGTCGGTGGCTGGCGCTACCGCTCAAGCCTCGAAGCAGCGGTGCGCACCGCGACAGAGGGCCCCGCCGAAACGGTGCCCGAAGTCTACGGGTCGGGCGGGTC
>JALZJA010000432.1 GCA_030860005.1 Actinomycetota bacterium | reverse complement strand
TGATTAGACCGCATCTGGCAGGCTTTTCGGGCTCGTCGAGGAGGAGTCCGGGGTGACCGAGCAAGGACCGCAGAACGGGGGCCGTCGTCGCAAGCGGTTTTGTCGCCGTCGCAGAAGTATGAGATCTGGATCGGGCTGTTGCGCGGCGAGAGCACGATCAGTGAGGCCGCCGACCGCGCCGGGATCGATCGCTCGACGGTGATGAAGCTGCGTCTTGTCGCTAAGCAGGGTGCGCTGGACGCGCTCGCGGCGTCACGGCCCGGCGTCAAGGCGAACGGGGTCGATCCCGAGCTGGCCGAGGCAAGGGCGGAGATCGCCAGACTGTCTGAGGCGCTCAAGGAGATGGGCGTCAGGCTGATGCTGGCCGAGGCAAAAGGGCGTTGGGACTGAGTGGCCCGGTCCCTCGCCGCGTCGACGCGGCCACCAAGACCAGCCTGCTCAGGCTGATCGATCGGGCGACCGCGGCGGGCTGGGAGCACCGCCAAGCGTGCAGCTACCTGCAACTGGGTGTATGGCGGGCGTGGCGCTGGTATGAGCGTCAAGCGGCCGGCACGCTTGAAGACCGCCCGGCCGGAGGCAACGCGGTGCACGGCCTGCTCGCCGAGGAACGCGACGCCGTCGTCGCGTTGTTCGAGCGCTGGGGTGAGATCGATCGCTCGCATCGCAAGCTCGCGCACCGCGGCTCCTACCTGCAGCTGGTGTGGGTGTCGCCGGCCACAGTGCGGCGCGTTCTCGCTGCTCATGGACTCATTCTGCGTCAGCCACGGCGGGCCGGGCGCTCGGAGCGCCGGCCGTTTCCGGAGTGGGCGAGCTATGAGAAGCATTCGATCTGGATCTATGACAGCACGCACTTCAGCGGCTGTCCGCGCACGGCGGTGATCACGGTCATGGATCTCGTCACGCGCAAGTGGATCTGCGAGATCGTCTCGGCAGAGGAGACCAGCACCCAGGTACAGGTCGCGTTCACCGACGCGCTTGAGCTCGAGGGCTGCTCGAGCCCCTCGACGCCCGCCAGGACGGCGGCCTCCAGGACCCCACCCGCGATGATCCTGGCCGGCCGCTGCTGCTCGCTGTCAGTGATAACGGGCCGCAGATGACGTCGGGGTCGACCCGTGAGTTCATGGCGATGTGCGCAATCGCCCAGCACTTCGGGCGGCCCGGCACCCCGACCGACCAAGCCTGGATCGAGAGCCTGTTCAGTCACGTCAAGGCCGACTGGCCACACCTCGAGTACATCACCGACCCCGCCGTGCTGCGAGCCGAACTCGCCCTCGTCCGCGTCGAGTACAACACCGTGCGCCTGCACGCCAGCATCGGCTACGTCACGCCCGACGACGAACACGAAGGCCGCGGCCCCGAGATCCGTCGAGCACGCCGCGCCGGCCTGCATCGCGCCCGCCGAGCACGCATCGCGTACCATCAAAAGCAGCACAACCAACGCCAACCGCCGGAAGCCCCCGATGCGGTCTAATCAGATCCTCGATCTGTCGCGTTGAGTCAGACACACGTCACTCTGTATCAAGCGAGGGCCGGCCAGGCCCCGACGCCCAAACGACCCGGGTCAGATCTCAAGAGGTTGTCCGAGACGTCGTAGAACTTTGATCGGCGGTCCCTCCCGCCCTGTCCGCTCCTGTTGGGAGCGTTCGGGGCGCTAACCAAGTCCGAGAGGACAGGAGGAACCGCCATGAGCAAGGTACCCGCGTCGAAGGTCGTCACGGCGCTGGAGGCGTCGGAGATTTCGCTCCCTCCGCAAGTTCAGGAGGCGTTGGGTGAGCTCGTCGGGGCGGCGAGGGAGGGAATGCTCGCGCTCAGCGTCGGGGTCGGGGTCGGTGTCGAGCACGAGTTGATGGAGGCTGAGGTGTCGGAGGTCGTGGCCCGAAGGCCAAGCACGACCGCGACCGCACGGCGAAGCGCCACGGCCACGAGCAGGGATCGATGACGTTGGGCGGTCGGCGCGTGGCGGTCAGCCGCCCGCGGATGCGCACAGCCGACGACGAGCGCGAGCTGGCGGTCCAGACGTACGGGTACTTCGCCGACCGCGATCCGCTCACCAGGGCGGTGATGGATCGGATGCTCGCCGGCGTCTCGACCCGCAAGTTCGCGGTGGTCGGCGAGCCCGTCGGCAGCGAGGTCGAGACCTCGTCGTCGGCGACGTCGAAGTCGACGGTGTCCGAGCTGTTCGTCGAGCGCACCCGCACCGCGCTGGGTGAGCTGATGGG
>JALZJA010000321.1 GCA_030860005.1 Actinomycetota bacterium | reverse complement strand
GAGCTCGAGCACGCGCGGATCGACGCCGAGGCGGCCGGGCGAACCGCGATCGCCGCGAGCTGGGACGGCGCGGCGCAGGCGCTGTTCGTCGTAGCCGACACGCTCAAGCCTGGGTCGCACGAAGCGGTGAGCCGGCTGCGCGAGCTCGGGCTGCGGACGGTCCTGCTGACCGGCGACAACGCTCCGGCGGCGCGCGCCATCGCGGCGCAGATCGGCGTCGACGACGTCATCGCCGAGGTGCTACCGGCCGACAAAGTCGCGGTCGTCGCGGGACTGCAGCGCGACGGGCATGTCGTGGCGATGGTCGGCGACGGCGTCAACGACGCGCCGGCGCTCGCCCGGGCGGACCTCGGGATGGCGATCGGCAGCGGTGCCGATGTTGCGATCGAGGCCTCCGACATCACGCTCGTGACCGGCGATCTGCGCGCGGCCGCCGACGCGCTGGCGCTCTCGCGCCGCACCCTGCGCACGATCAAGGGCAACCTCTTCTGGGCCTTCGCCTACAACATCGCCGCGCTGCCGCTCGCGGCCGCCGGGCTGCTCAACCCGATGATCGCCGGCGCCGCGATGGTCTGCTCGAGCGTCTTCGTCGTCGCCAACTCGCTGCGCCTGCGCCGTTTTGAGCCGCAGCGCGACTCATAGGTTCGGCCAGCGTCGGCCCACCTTCGCGTGGGCGTCGGCATACTGCGAAGCGTGAGCGGTCGCCCACGCCTGTTTGCCCTGCTCGGAGCCATCGCCGCGATTGCCATCGTGGTCGCTGCCGCGTGGCCGAGCGGCTCGAAGTCCGGCTCGTCACAGGACGCGAGCGCCGCAACACGGGCGGCGCGCGCGACCTCCGCGCAGGATGAGGCGCTGCTGCGCGCGCGGCGGCCGAAGGCGGTCGAGCCGGTCGCGGGCGAAAGCGCGGCCAATGCCGGGCTGCCCACCGATGCCGGCAGCACCGCCGGCGATGCGACGCCGACCGGACCCGCCTCGTCGACCGGCAAGTCGAAGAAGTTCCGCGGGGGCAACGAGGGCCCGACCGGCGACTCCGCGATCAGCGACGCCGTCGTGCTGAAGAACGGGATCGCGCTGCCGCCGATCGAGTCACCCCCCGAGGTGGAACGGATCATCGAGGCCGGCAACCAGATCGCGCGCACACCCTACCTCTGGGGCGGCGGCCACGGCAAGTGGCTCGACAAGGGCTATGACTGCTCTGGGTCGGTTTCCTACGCGCTTGCCGCCGCCGGCCTGCTCAACGGTCCGCTGGCCTCCGGCCCGCTCATGAGCTGGGGCAAGTCCGGCAAGGGCAAGTGGGTGACGATCTACTCGAATCCCGGCCACGTCTTTCTCGTCGTCGCCGGCGTTCGGTTCGACACCTCGGGCACGCGCAAGGACGGGTCGCGCTGGCAGGGGTCGATGCGCCCCACCGGCGGCTACGTCAGCCGCCACCCGGCGGGGCTGTAGCGCGCTTCGGCGACCAGCTCAGCGCGAGTAGTTGCGCAGCTTGCCCTTGAACACGCCGTACACGGGTCGCGGCGATCCGTCCGGATCGACGAGACCGGCGTCGAAGCGGCACTTCGAGCCGCACCCGCCGTTCTCGGTCCCGAACCAGTTGTAGGAGTACACGCGCTGCACGCCTTGGCGCTTGAAGCGGCTGGCCAGCGAGAACATGCTCTTCATTCGCGAGGCCTGACGCGCCTCGCTGTACCGAAACGACTTCTGAAAGCCCGCCAGCGCGCCGGTCTCGGTGAACCAGAACTTCGTGGAGCGGTTGTAGCGCCGGGCCGTGCGGATGATCGAGCGCGTGCCGCTGGTGCGCTTGCGGTTGACGTCGGCATAGTTGTGGATCCCGACGATCTTCGCGCGCTTGCGCCACGTGCGGCTGAGGCGGCCATAGAAGGAGCGGATGTAGCGCTCGACGTTTGGCTGGTCGAGGACGTCGAGCGCGACGACCGCGCACGTCTTGCAGCGCTTGCGCACGGCGCTGTACATGTACTTGAAGTACGAGACCGCGTAGCTGACGCGGTTCCACGTCTCCTGTGTCTTGTGGTTGGCCTCGTTCCAGGCGCCGAAGTCGCGCACGCCGAGCGCGCGGAAGTACTTCACGAAGCGTCCGACGTCCTTGCGGTAGCGGCTCTTTGAGACGACCGGGCCGCGCTTGGACCGCAGGTCGGTCGTCGAGATATGCAGCAGCGTGGAGACCCCCGCGTTGCGCGCCGCGATCACGAACGCCCGTGCCTTCTCGCGTTCTGCGCTGTCGCGCATGACGTCCGCCGGCACGAAGTAGCGCGTGCGCTTGATCTGAAGCTGCTGGAACTGCGGCGAGGCGAACATCGCGGGACTCTGGTCGCCGATGCCGACGCGTACGGAGCTGCGCGCCGAGGCGGCGGCCGGCAGCAGGACGGTGGCGGCGATCGCGAGGGCGAGCACACGCACAGACAGCGTTGATGACACGAGAACAGACCCCTTCCGGATCGATCGTTCTGCACTTCAACCCGGGCCGTGGCACGGTGGTTGCGCTCGCCTCTATGAATCTTCGGTGAGAGGCGCGTCGAGCCGGAAGCGCTCCGCGCTGGCAGATCCGTCGCCCGGATCGATCTCGACGAGGTCGGCCGCCAGCGGCTTGAAGCGCGGATCGGAGCTGTAGACCAGCCGCGCCAGACCGATCTCGCCGGCGCCTTCGGCGAGGTTGCCGGTACCGCCGCCGCCGACGGAGCCGGGGTTCAGCAGCGTGAGGTTGCGAGCGCGCTGGAGGTCGGCCCTGTGCGTGTGGCCGCTGACGAGCAGCAGCGGGCGGCGCGGCGGCTGCGCGCGCAGGCGCTCGACGGCGAGCTCGGCGAGCTTCGGCGCATGCACCATGACGACGTCGGCGCGCTCCTGCACCTGCCCGAGCCACGCATCGAAGGCCTCCTGCTGCGACCTGCTGTACTTCGCGCCGCGGTCGCGGTAGTTGTCGCGCGAGCGGCGCATGAGCGGGTCGTCGTAACCGGCGATGCGCAGGCCGCCGACGCGTACGACGAGCGGCCCGCGTGAGCCGTCACCGAGCAGCCGTCCCGAGCGGGTCAGCACGATCGCGCCCGCGCGCGCCAGCCGGCGCTGGAGCGCATCGGACTCGTGGTTGCCCGAGACGAAGACCAGTCGCGTTCCCGCCCCTACGACGCGCAGCGCGAGCTTGCGCTCGAGCTGTGAGCCGCGATCGGTCAGGTCGCCGGCGAACAGCACCGGCCCTCCGCCGGCCGCGCGCTCGAGCGCCGGCAGCGCGAGCACGTTGTTGTGCAGGTCCGAGGCGACCGTCAACCGCGGCACACGCTCGAGCGGCGCGCGGCCGGCGGGCGCCTCGACGAGCCGCGCGATGCCGACGAGCTGGTCTTCGATCTCCTCGTCGAGCGTCTGTGCAGACGCGCCGAGCGACTCCAGCGCGCGCAGCGCGGCGGGCACCTCGGGTCCGTTGGCGTAGTACTCGGGCCGGTCGACGTTCGAGCGCGGCGGCAGCGTGACGGCGAGCAGCGCCGTGCTGGCGAGCGTCGTGACACCGACGGCCGCGAGCGTCGCGCGCAATCGTGGCCGCGGTCCCCCGCGAACCGCGAGCGCGACGAGCGATCCGAAGCCGAGCGCCGCCACCGCACAGACGAGCAGCGCGAGGCGCAGGTACGACGCGAGCGCATCGCGCGCCTGGACGCGTACCTGCGCGACGTCGAGCTGGCCGCCGTCGGCGAGGCGGGTCACGGCGTCGCGGTCGATCGTGCGCACGTCGAGGCTGATCCGGGCGGGAGCGCGGACCACGGGAAAGCGCACGCCCCAGTCGACGAGCGGCACGTAGAGATCCAGGGAGCCGGAGCGGCCGACGTCGACCCCCATCCGGACGGTGCCCACGTCGAGATCGCGGTCGAGCCGGAACGTCGCCAGCGCGCCGAGGCCACCGACCAGCGTGGCCGCGACGACGAGCGCGACGATGAGCGTCCTGGGCATCGTCGGAGGCTAGTTCTTCGTCCGCAGAATGCGGGCTGGATCGAAACCGAACCTTGACGCTGTCACCACGACCGGTGTGACATCCGATGCGTGGTCGAAGATCGGTCCATGCAGCCACGTCAGATCTATGCGAGCACGCTCGACAGGCGCGACCGACGCTGGACCAGACGCCGCAATCGGGGGCTATCGGGCGTGGCGATCATCGTCGCCTCTGCGCTGGCACCAGCGGTCGTCGTTGTCGTCGCGGTGACGCAGAACGTGACGTAGCGGCTCAGCGACCCTCCCGGCGCACGGGCCCATCGCACGCGTTGAGCTACAGCTGGCGAGCCGTGCAGAGCTGACACCCATGGCAGCGAGTGGTCCCTCATCGATGCAGTTCGTCCCACAGCGCGGCGACGTCGCTTGCGCTCACGGTCAAGCCGGCGCGGCTTCGCTGCCGCCGCGCGCCTGCGCCGGTCGCGGCTCGAGCCGGCCGAAGTGCGCGGCCGTGAAGAGCAACGCCACCCACGTGCCCGCCGCGAGCGCGACATGGACCCAGACCATCTCGGCGGGAAGCTCAAGCTCGTACTGAAGCCCGCCGATCGCGCCCTGGATGGCGAGCAGCACGCACAGGACGGTCAGCGAACGCCGTTGCTGTGGGCTCGCGCCGCGCCGCCGCGCGAGCGCCCACAGGGCCACCGCGAGCACGCCGAGCGCGGCCGCGAGCTTGGAATGCTGGGAGATGACGAAGTTCAGCGTCTCGGTGCCCTTGAAGTCCAGCCGGTTGATGACGTCGCCCGTGCCCGCTCCGCCGGCGTGCGGACCGGCCGCGGTCGCCGCCGTTCCGGCGAAGATCGTGAGCGCGCCGAGGCCCAGCAGCGCGTGGGTCCCCCAGCCGAGGAGCCGGTCGGTGGTGACCGAGCGATCGTCGGGCTCGCGGTGCGCGCGCCAGTCCAGCGCGACGGCGGCGACGAGGATGACCATCGACAGGAGGTAGTGGCTCATGACGAAGCCCGGCGCGAGGTCGTAGCGGACCGTGAAGCCGCCGAGCACGATCTGCGCGAGGACGCCGAGCGGCAGCATGGCGCCGAGCAGGACGAGGTCCTTGCGGTACGGGCGCCGCCGGAAGGCGCCCGCGAACGCGGCGATCGCCGCGAAGCCGACGACGGACGTGAGCACGCGGTTGCCGAACTCGATGACGCCGTGCGTGTTGAGCTCGGTGTAGAGCGACGTCTGGGTGCACTTCGGCCACGTCGGGCAGCCGAGGCCCGAACCGGTCACGCGGACGGCGGCGCCCGTGAGCACGATGAGCCCGAGCGTCCACAGCGCGAAGCGGGTGATCTGCGCGTAGCGCTCGGGCGTGACGGTGAAGCGTTCGGTCATGGCGACCGGAAAGATTAGGCCTCGACCGCCGCGCGCTGTGCCTCGTCAGGCGCGGGCTCGGTCTGGCGAGATGGGTTCTCGATCCCGACCAACGCGATCAGGCCACCGGCGATCATCAGCAGACCGGAGACGATCATCCCCGTCCG
The DNA here is from genome assembly GCA_030860005.1 of Actinomycetota bacterium. GTDB lineage: Bacteria > Actinomycetota > Thermoleophilia > Solirubrobacterales > Solirubrobacteraceae > CADCVQ01. Next base: position 1,111 of record JALZJA010000321.1, on the reverse strand, counting down.
GAACGCCGTGACGTTCGCCGCCTCGGCGTGAGCGCGGGTCCGCGCCGAGACGTCGGAGTCGGGCAGGGTCAGCGGGCGCTGCTTGGCCTGCCCGAGGTACGCGCGATCTGCCGTCGCCAGCGCCCGGCCGCCCAGCCGTTCGTCGATCTGCCCGCCGAACTGCGCCGACAGCACGGCGCCGACCGCGGCGATCGCCAGCAGGCCGGCGACGCGGGCGATGGCGTTGTTGACGCCCGATGCGATGCCGGCATGGCGTCGATCGGCAGCTTCGAGCACGGTCGCGGTCAGCGGCGCGACCGTCATCGCGAGGCCGAGGCCGAAGGTGACGCTCGCGGGCAGCACCTGTGGGAGGTAGTCGCCGCGCTCGTCGACGCGCGCGAACAGCAGCAGCCCGACGCCGCCGACGAGCGGGCCCGCGGTCATGAGCAGCCGCGCCCCGACGCGCGTCGCCAGCGCGCCGAAGCGGCGCGACAGCGTCACGAGCATGAGCGTGATCGGCAGCAGCGCGAGGCCCGCTTGCAAGGCGCTGTAGCCCGCGACCTGCTGGAGGAAGAGCGCGACGAAGAACGTCGCCGCGCCGAGGCCCGCGTAGGCGGCGAGCGTGACGATGTTGCCGACCGCGAAGTTGCGCGAGCGGAAGATCGACAGCGGCATCATCGGGTCGCGCGCGACGCGCTCGTAGGCGAAGAACGCGCCGAGCGCCCCGAGGCCGGCGAGGCCCGGGACCCACACCTCGGGATCGGACCAGCCGAGCGTCGGCTGCTGGATGAGCGCGTACACGGGCCCCGCGAGGCCGAGCGCGCACAGCAGCGTGCCGGGCACGTCGATGCGGTGCGCGCCGTCGCCCGGGCACGCGGGCACGGCACGCGCGATGAGCCACAGGCAGGCGAGCACGAGCGGGACGTTCATCGCGAAGATCATGCGCCAGGACAGCGCGTCGACGAGCAGCCCACCGAGCGGCGGGCCGACGGCGATCGCAGCGCTCGTGCCGGCCGTCCACGAGCCGATCGCGCCAGCCCGCTCCCCCGGCCCGTAGACGGCGGTGATGATCGCCAGCGAGCTGGGCACGAGCAGCGCACCGAAGGCGCCCTGCAGCGCGCGCGCGACGATC
>JALZJA010000281.1 GCA_030860005.1 Actinomycetota bacterium | reverse complement strand
CCCTGTTGGTCCCGGTGATCCGGTCGCGCTTGTTTGTCCCGATGATCGCGAACAGGGGCGCCCTGTTGCCCCTCAGGCACGCGCTGTTGCCGAACCTCTTGCGCGCGATGTCAAGCGGCACGACCGTACCGCCAGAGGGCCCCTGGAAGGGCCTGCCGACGACGATCACGCCGAACTGCGATCCGGAGCTGCCCGGGATGATGCACACGTTGTTGGGGGCATCGTAGATCGAGCCGGTCGGACAGATCTGACCGCTGCCGGGGCCCTGCTGATTGGGGTCGCAGACCGGGCCGCTGAAGCCGACCTTGCTCTCGGCCACGACGAGGTCAAGCAGCGGCGGCCCGCTGCTCGGCGAGAGCACCTTGATATGCGCCGCGCGCACCGTCAGCGAATCTGCTGTCCTGATCTGCTCGTTGATCTTGACGCTGATGAGGTTCGGGGCCACCGACAGCAGGTTGGCGAGCGCCTGCACCAGGGGGTCGAGGTTGGTCGTGTTGATGCCGACGACGTTGCTTGCCCCTTCCAGTCTGGGCGTCGTCCCCGCGCACGAGCCGCTGGCTCCGGACGTCGCCGCCGAAATCGTCAGCGCCGTGCCCAGGTTCAGCCCTTCGACCTTCGCGATGGCGCCGATCTTCTGATTGATGGCCGCACCGAGCTCCGGCTCGATCTTCGTGCGCGCGTTCGCCGTCTGCAGACCCAGCGAGGCCTGCGGAATGCCCAGCGGGGTCAACAGGTTGCCCGCACCGACGTCTGCGTCGGCACACTGGGCGTTGTCAGGATTCGCGCCGTTGGCCGTATTGGGCTTACCGTTGGCGACGATCGGCTCGACGCGGTTGTTGCCGGCGACCGACGCGTAGGTCGTGCTCGCCCGGCACTTCCAGACCGGAGTCCCCGTGAACGCCGAAGCGCTTGGCACGAGGATGAGCGTTCCGGCGACGGCCGCCAAGGCCGCGAGAAGACTTCGGTGCATACCAGCTTCCTCCTTGTAAGTGACAGCGCGCCGCGTGCGACACGACCGCTGATGTCCGTTACGCGAGTAACGAGCGTATCGACTAAACAAATGGGTATCGCCAGCAAACTCTCATCGAACCCTCACAAACTCCTGGGAGGCTGTGCCGGTGCGCGTGCTGGTCGTCGAGGATGAGATCAAGATGGCGAGCCTCATCCGGCGCGGCCTGCGCGAGGAGGGTCTCGCCGCTGACGTTGCGGTCAAGGGCGAGGACGCCCTCTGGATGGCGCATGCGACGGAATACGACGCGATCGTGCTCGACGTCATGCTCCCCGGCATCGACGGCTTCGAGACCTGCCGCCGGCTGCGCGGCGAGGGCGTCTGGTCGCCGGTGCTCATGCTCACCGCGCGCGACGGGGTCGAGGACCGCGTCGCCGGCCTCGACGGCGGCGCGGATGACTACCTGACGAAGCCGTTCTCCTTCGCCGAGCTCGTCGCCCGGCTGCGGGCGCTCTCGCGCCGCGGCGCGATCGACAAGCCGACCGTGCTCGAGGCCGGGGACCTGCGGCTCGATCCCGCCACGCGCCGGGTGTGGCGCGGCGACACCGAGATCGCGCTGTCGACGAAGGAGTTCGCGATCCTCCAGACGTTCATGCGCCGCTCGGGCGAGGTGCTGTCGCGCTATCAGCTGCTCGAGCACGCCTGGGACGACGCCTACGAGAACCGCTCCAACGTCGTCGACGTCTACGTTCGCTATCTGCGCGAGAAGGTCGACCGCCCCTTCGGCGTGCACTCGATCGAGACCGTGCGAGGCGCCGGGTACCGGCTGCGAGGCGACACGGCGAGGTCGTCGCCATCCTGAGCCGGCTGCCGATCCGCGCACGGGTCACGATCGCCTTCACGGGTGTCATGGCGGTCGTGCTGGCCGCCGTAGCGCTCGTGCTCTATCTGCGCTTTGAGTCGCAGCTCGACGAGACCTTCAACCAGGGCCTGCGCTCGCGCGCGGGCGACATCAGCACGCTCATGCAGCGCGCGGACGCCGCGCTGTCCGATCCCGGCGGCAGCGTCCTCGTCGAGCGCGGCGAGAGCTTCGCGCAGATCCTCTCCCCCGATGGCACCGTCGTCGATGCGACCGGCGCCCTGCGCGGTGGACCGCTGCTGAAGGCGGGCCAGCTGCGCCGCGCGGACGATCGGACGATCATCGTCGAGCGCCCGAACCCGTTCGAGGCCGACGAGCCGGCGCGGCTGCTCGCGACGCCCGTGCGCGCACAGGGCAAGGCGCGCATCGTCGTCATCGGCGCGGGCATCGACGACCGCAACTCGTCGCTGCACAACCTCGGACTGCTGCTCGCGCTCGGGATGCCGGTCGCGTTGGCGCTCGCGGCCGTCGCCGGCTACGGCTTCGTCACCGCGGCGCTGCGCCCGGTCGAGGCGATGCGACGCACGGCGGCTCAGGTCAGCGAGCACGATTCCGGCGAGCGGCTGCCGGTCGCCCAGACCGATGACGAGATCGCCCGGCTGGGCACGACGCTCAACGCGATGCTCGCGCGACTCGAGGCCGCCTTTGCGCGCGAGCGCACCTTCGTCGCGGACGCAAGCCATGAGCTGCGCACCCCGCTGGCGATCCTCAAGACCGAGCTCGAGCTGGCCCTGCGCCGCGGCCGCAAGCCGGAGGAGCTGCGCGCGGCGCTGCAGTCGGCGGCCGAGGAGACCGAGCGTCTCGCGCAGCTCGCCGAAGCGCTCCTCGTGATCGCGCGTTCGGACGAGCGCGGGTTGGCCTTGACGCGATCGGCGATGCGCACGGACGGGCTGCTCGACGGCGTGCGCCGGCGCTTCGAGCTGCGGCTGCGCGACAGCGGCCGCAGGGTCGTCGTCGACGACGGCCCTCCAACGCAGATCGCCGCCGACCCCGGGCGCCTGCAGCAGGCGCTCGACAACCTCGTCGAGAACGCGCTGCGCCATGGGTCAGGCGACGTCCGGCTCGCCTCCCAGGTGCGCGACGGCCACATCGAACTGCACGTGCGCGATGCGGGCGACGGCTTCCCCGACGACTTCATCGGCCGCGCGTTCGAGCGCTTCACGCGCGCCGACCTCGCGCGCGGGCGCGGCGGCAGCGGGCTCGGGCTCGCGATCGTGCGCGTCATCGCTCGGGCGCACGGTGGCGAGGCCCATGCCGCAAACGCTCCCAGCGGAGGCGGGGCGGACGTCTGGATCGAGCTGCCAGCGACAATCGAGATGGATGAAGACCGCGCATACCGCGGCGTTGCGCCGTCTCGATCGCTTCAGGCCGGCGACCGAAGCGGCGGCGCGGCCGGCTCGCGCGGCGCGCCGTAGTCCCAGCGCACGAGCTCGGGACCGCCGCGCTCGGGCAGCGGCACCTCGATGGTGTCGAAATCGCGCGGCACGACCGTGTCCGGGAAGACGGCGCCCGCCTCGTCGCCGATCTCCTTGCCGTTGTAGCGCGAGGAGAGGTGGGTGAGCGCCAGCAGCGTCACCTCGGCGTCGGCGGCGACCTGCGCGGCTTGGCGCGCCGTCGAGTGCAGGGTCTGCATCGCGCGGTCGACGTCCTCGTGAACGAACGTCGCCTCGTGAACGAGCACGTCGGCGCGGTGGGCGGCGACGACGACGGCGTCCGACGGCGCGGTGTCGCCCGTGACGACGATCTTGCGGCCGCGGCGCTCCTCGCCGACGACCTGCTCCGGTCGCACGCCGGCGACGGACTCGCCGCGCTGCAGGCGACCGTAGTCGGGCCCGGGCACCACGCCGAGGTGCTCGGCGAGCTCCGCGTCGAAGCGTCCCGGCCGCGCGTGCTCGGCGAGCGCGTAGCCCAGGGCGTTCCCTCGGTGGCGAACGGCGAAGGGCACGATGTCGAAGCCGTCGCGGGCAACGGCCTCATCGGGCTCGAGCTCGGTGATCGTCAGCCCGTAGCGTGGCCGGCCGAAGACCGGCCGCACGCGCTCGAGCAGCGCCGAGGTACCCGGCGGGCCGTAGACGGTCAGCGGGCGCTCGCGGTCGCGCAGCTCGAAGGACTTCAGCATCCCCGGCAGCCCGAGCCAGTGGTCGGCGTGCAGGTGCGTGATGAAGACGTCGGTGAGGTCGAGCAGCCCGACCGAGCGCACGAGCTGGCGCTGCGTCCCTTCACCGCAATCGATGAGGATGCGATCGCCACCGCGGCGAACGAGCAGGGCGGGCAACCCGCGGCGCGCGGAGGGCACCGAGCCGGCGGTTCCGGCGAAGAACAGGGACAGCTCCATGTCTGGCCGAGGGTACTGACGCCCATTGCCGGGCCGGAGAAAGGATCCGCCCCGGCGCGGGCGAACGTCTCGATCAACACCACCGAGGGGTCGAGATGCTCAAGGAGTTCAAGGAGTTCATCCTGCGTGGGAACCTCGTGGATCTGGCGGTCGCGGTCGTCATCGGAACCGCGTTCGGCGCCGTGATCGCCGCGTTCGTCAAGGACCTCATCACGCCGCTCATCGCCGCGATCGGGGGCCAACCGGATTTCTCCGAGCTCACCTTCACCCTCAACGGCAGCAAGTTCCTCTACGGCGAGTTCATCAACGCTGCGCTCGCGTTCGGGATCGTCGCGGCGGTCATCTTCTTCTTCGTGATCAAGCCCGTGAACCTCCTCATGGCCCGGCGCAAGGTCGAGCCGGCAACCGACGTCGCGACGCGCGAGTGCCCCGAGTGCCTGAGCGAGATCCCCGCCCCGGCGCAGCGGTGCGCGTTCTGCACGGCGCAGATCGATTTTTCGGCGGGTTGATCGTCCGCCCTCGACGCGGCGCTCGCTGGGTTCTTCGCCGGTCAGGTCTCGCGCCGAAACGCGAGCACATCCTGATGACCGTCCCAGCCGCGGGGCTCGTGGCTGACGAGCTGGATCGCGTCGCTGCAGGCGACGGCGAAGGCGCGGGACATGTACTCCTGCGTGTGCCAGGCGTGCCCGTAGTGAAACAGCGCCTGCTCGTAGGGGACGTGGAAGTGGCCGCGTTGCGCCAGCGCGGCGCCGATCTCGTCGCGCAGCGGTGCGAACGGTCCGCTCGACGGCGGCTCGGCGTGGATCGTCACGATCGCGACGCCTCCCGGAACGAGAGCGTGCGCGAAACGTCGCAGCAGTTGCTCGACGCGCCGCTCGTCGATGTGCGTCACGAGCGAGCCGCACCAGATCAGGTCGTAGCGCCCCAACCGCATGCGGTCGAGGTTGGGCGTCGAGCGCAACGGCATCGCCCCGAACTCCGAGGCGCAGAAGCGGATCGCCCGCCGGTTGATGTCACACGCGGTGATCCGCTCGCCCGGGATCTCCTGCGCGAGCACGCGCAGCACGCGGCCGTAGCCGCAGGGCATGTCCAGGCACGCCTCGACGTCATC
>JALZJA010000269.1 GCA_030860005.1 Actinomycetota bacterium | reverse complement strand
CCGCAGCGGTCATCTCCGAGCTCATCGTCGAGCCCAGGAAGACGCCGTGGTTCCAATCGAAGGACTCCGTCACGAGCGGCACGACCGTGGCGCGCCGTCCGCCGAAGATCATCGCGTCGACCGGCACACCCTCGGGGTCCTCCCACTCGGGCGCGATCGCCGGGTCCTGCGCGGCGGGGGTCGTGAAGCGGCCGTTCGGATGCGCGGCCGGTGTCTCGGAGTCGGGCGTCCAGTCGTTGCCCAACCAGTCGATCGCATGCGCGGGCGGCTCTGGGGTCATGCCTTCCCACCACACGTCGCCGTCGTCGGTCAGCGCGACGTTGGCGAACAGCGTGTTCCTGTCGACGGTCGCCATCGCGTTGGGGTTCGTGTGCTCGCCGGTGCCCGGCGCGACGCCGAAGAAGCCCGTCTCGGGATTGATCGCGTACAGGCGGCCGTCCTCGCCGAACTTCATCCACGCGATGTCGTCGCCGATCGTCTCGACGGTCCAGCCCTCGAGCGTCGGGATGAGCATCGCGAGGTTCGTCTTGCCGCATGCGCTCGGGAAGGCGCCGGTGACGACCGTGACCTCACCCTCGGGTGAGGTGAGCTTGAGGATGAGCATGTGCTCGGCCATCCAGCCCTCGTCGCGCGCCATCTTGGAGGCGATTCGCAGCGCGAAGCATTTCTTGCCGAGCAGCGCATTGCCGCCGTAGCCCGAGCCGTAGGACCAGATCTCGCGCGTCTCGGGGTAATGCACGATGTACTTGTTCTCACTGTTGCACGGCCACGGCAGGTCCTCCTCGCCCTCGGCCAGCGGCGCGCCGACCGAGTGCACGCAGGGGACATACTCGCCGTCCTCGCCGAGCACATCGAGCGTGCGGGCCCCGACGCGCGTCATGATCATCATGTTCACCGCGACGCAGGCCGAGTCGGTGAGCTCGACGCCGATGTGCGCGATCGGCGAGCCGAGCGGCCCCATCGAGAACGGCACGACGTACATCGTGCGCCCCTCCATGCAGCCGTCGAAGAGGCCCTTGAGCTTCTCGCGCATCTCATCGGGGTCGGTCCAGTTGTTGGTCGGGCCGGCGCCCTCGGGCGTCTGCGTGCAGATGAACGTGCGGTCCTCGACCCGCGCGACATCACCCGGATCGGAGCGTGCGAGATACGAATTGGGACGCTTGGCGTCCGCCAGCCTCGTGAACGTCCCGGCATCCACGAGCAGCTGGGTAAGACGGTCGTACTCCTCCGCGGAGCCGTCGCACCAGTAGACATCTCGGGGCTTCGTCAGAGCTGCGATCTCGTCGACCCAGTCGATGAGCTTCTTGTTGTTTGTCGGCACGGTCGTCGTGTCGCTCACGCGTGTTCCTCGTCTGGTCGCTTGTGTGCTTCGGCGATTGTGGCGCAACTTCGCCGCCGGCGGCGGGTCGAGCAGGGGGAAGGACGTCGCATTCCCGCAAGGACGGCGTCGGGGCCGGCGCCGCGGGCAGTTCGCCCGCGCGAACCGCATACGAGCAGATCGGCCGGCAACGCCGATCGTGGCAGGCCCGCCTCACTCCCGGAATTCGGTGCGTGGTTGCGATGCGTGCGCGAGCTGGACGCCGGTCCGTACGTAGCAGCCTTACGACTGGAGGAACCATGCACGAACCGCTTCAGCCAGCACAGCCGGGCATCTCGGGGACACGCCGCGTACTCGGGCGCGCGCCGCGCACGCGATCGGTCATCGCCGCGACGGGCCTGCTCGTCATCTGCGTGGCTCCATTCGCCAGCGCCCGCACCGGCGGACCCCTGCGCGAAGGCGTGCGCAACGGGACGACCACGAGCGAGACGCAGGTCATCTCCAACATCGGCTCGACGACGCGTACGACCGGCGGGTACTCAACCCGGCAGTCCAATCTCTCCCCGTCCGGTGGCGGCGCGGTCTACGGCTGCCGCTCGAAGACTGGTGGCTCCGCCGCCAAGCCCTCGCCGCAGAACCCATGCGTTCGCGCCAACAACCTCTCGACGGGCTTCGCGTTCGAGTTCAACGCTGCGCGCGGCGATGTCGCCGGGCTGATCTCCGTCGGAGCCGGCGGCGATGCCAAGCGCCCGTTCATCACGAACGCCACCGGCGTCGCGACGGGCCTGAACGCCGATCGCGTCGACGGCCTCGACGCAACGGCCATCATCGCCGCGGCCCGCGTCAAGACCGGCCTGGACGCCGACACCGTCGACGGCAAGGACTCCGCCGAGCTCGGCACGCGCTGGGCGCTCATCAACGAGTCCGGCGCGATCGAGCAGCAGACCGGCGGCTTTACGATCGTCAACTGCTACACGGCCAACGCCAACTGCTATATCAGCGCAGGCTCGGACGTGCGCAACAAGGGCCTGCACGCCCAGATCGCGATCGCCAACCCCGCGGACAGCGCGATCCTGTCGGGCGAGACCGGCGTCGCGCCCTGTGGCGCGACGTTCGTCGCCTGCGCGCCGGCGAACACGGAGGACAACAACGTCATCGTGGTCGCACCGCGGACGCGCAATGCGGCCGGCGCCCTGACCGG
>JALZJA010000260.1 GCA_030860005.1 Actinomycetota bacterium | reverse complement strand
GGATCGAGCGGCCCGCGCCCGTCCGGGAGATTGCCCTTGACCTTCTGGCGCGCTGGGACCAGGGCAGAGATCCGGAGGCGCTCCGTGAGTACTTGGAGATGCTTGAGCGGCACGCTGACGATGCGCACCTTTATCAGCAAGTGGTGCCAGAACTCGACGCAGATACCGTGTCCGTCGCGTTTGCGCGTTTTCCGGCGGACATGCGCCGCGTGCTCGAGAACTACGACGAATACATGAGCTACAGCCTCGATTTTGACTATTGCGACATTCTCGCCGACTTTTATCGGCGGGCGTACAGCGCAACCGACGATCTCGCGATTCGCAAGCTGATCCTGACTCGGTTACTCGCAGTGGGTCGGAGTCACAATCGCTATTACGTTGGTGATGTTGTCGCCGGGTTGCTGGCCCGAGCGCGCGAAACCTCCGAGGTAATGATGGTCGTTGACGTCTTGACAACCCACTCTGACGATGCCGCATGGTTCGCGCCGAATCCGCGGTTGCGCGAGGCCGAGCTGGCGCCGCCAGTTGACGAGGCGATCTACGGCCGGGAGTAGGCGTGGCAGAACCGAGGTTTCTTTTCGTCCCGCTGGGGACTTCATTTCGCGACCTTGAAGCGGAGTGCTGAACCGCAGAGTGCCCTTGTCGCGCATACGAGCGCTCTGGCCGGCGTGGGTGCGGACTGCTGCCTGTCGTCGTGGCTGTCGCGCAAAGCCGGCCGTGGCGCGGGCGGACCTGGATTGGCGGGCTCGAGCGGCTGAAGCGGGTAGCGCGGGTCGAGCCGGGCCGGGATCTGGCGGCGCGCGGCCCCAATCGCCGCTCGTGGCGCTCGATGAGCCCGCGACGGGCCGCCTGGCGTCTGTCAGGGCGCTGCGATGGCCAACTGTTGGGTGTGCAGCTTCAGCAGGTTGTGGGTGGCGGTGATCAGTCGCCATTCCGAGCGCACCGCGGACCGGCCGCGGCGTTGGAAGCGATCGATCCCCCGGTTGAACTTGGTGTTGCCGAAGACGGGTTCGATCATGCCCTTGCGTTTGCGGTACAGATCGCCACCGAGCTTTGTGTCAAGAACGCGGCGCATGAACGCATACAGGCCGCCGTCCCAGCCCGGCCGCGCGCCCTGGCGCTTACCGGCATCGGGCGGGACCAAGACCTGGATGCCGTGCTCGACGATCTGCTGCATCTGCACCTGGTGCCAGTAGCCGGCGTCGGCAACCAACACACCGGGCCTGTCGGTCACGCCGACCGCGGCAAGCTCGCTCAGCGCGGCGTCTAGGACCGGTTTGAGCAGCGCGAAGTCCGGTGAGTTGACCGAGATCTCAGCGGCGATCACGATCTGGCCCGCGGTCACGGCGGCCTGCGCGTTGTAGCCCTGCATCCAGCCAGCGCGCGTCTTGACGTTGCGTGAGTCCAGATCGGTCAGGTTGATCTTCCCGGCCGGCGTCGCGGGCGGCGTATAGGGCTTGGGTGGGGCGCCGAGGCGCCGGCCGTTCTTCATGCGCCCGTTCGCCCGGTACTCCTCATAGGCCGCGTTTGCGGCGCATTCGACCGCCAGATCCTCCTCTAACCGCCGCTTTGCCTCCTTCAAGCGCTCCTGGCGAGAACGCGCGATCGGCCGGGCCTCGACGGCGCGCTGGTCATCAAGATCGCGCTTGGCGCCACGCAGCCAGCGCTCGCGACCCTCGCGCGTGGCGAGCTCCGGCGGCAGCTCATCGCCGCGCTTGTGGCCATGGCGCTCATCCTCCGCACGGTCGACCTCATCGGCCTCGCCGAGGATCTGCCGGGCGATCTGATCGTAATCACGAGTGGCGTGCTGGGAGGCATTGGCGTGCATCTTCGTACCGTCAATCGCGATCACCCCAACCTCGACCATCCCAGCCTTCGCGCACAGCCCCAGCACGCCGCTAAACAAGTCCGCGATCGCGTCCTCGTGACGCTGGCGAAACCTCGCGATCGTCGCGTGATCAGGCACCTGATTGACCGCGATCACCCGAAACGCGACATCCTCCACACACGCCCGCTCGATCACCCGCGACGAGCGCTGCCCACGCGAATACGCGTACACCAACAACGCGACCATCATCGCCGGATCATGCGCCGCGCGACCATGACCATCCGCGCGATATGCGGTGTAGAACGCTCCGAGATCGAGCTCCTCAACGGACGCCAGCACGAACCACGCCAAGTGATCCTCCGGCAGCCAATCGCGCAGACTCGGCGGCATCAATAGAACCTGCTCACGCTCGCACGACAAGAAGTTCTGGGCCATACGCCCATCGTCTTACGCCCACCGGACGACCCCGCTTTGTGCGACAGCCACCATGGAAAGGAGCAGCGCGGCGGAAGTGCCAGGAGAGCATGCGGAGCAGCGCCCGGGCCGCGGCGGGAGCAGGCGGGTCAGTCTCGGCCGCCTGACGAAGCCGTGCGACTGGGATTCGCCCACGAGACGGACATCACTGGCGTGACCCCGGTCGTTCGGTCCGGTGCTTGTGAGAGTTCTATGCGCCCGCGAAGATGGGCGAGCAAGGACGATCATGATGAAGCGCACCAGGCATACCCCCGAGCAGATCATTCGCAAGCTGCGCGATGCCGACCGGATGCTCGCCGAGCACAAGTCGATCGCTGAGATCGCGAAGGAGCTCGGCGTCTCGGAGAACACGTATCACCGCTGGCGCAACCAGTACGGCGGGATGAAGGCCAACGACGCCAAGAAGCTCAAGGAGCTTGAGCGTGAGAACGCGCGGTTGAAGACGATCGTGGCCGATCAGGCGCTGCAGTGCCAGGCGCTGAAGGAGGTCGCGCGGGGAAACTGGTGAGCCCAGCCCGTCGGCGTCAGGCGGTCGCGATGCTTCGCGGCCGCCTCGGCGTTTCCGAGCGCTGGGCATGCCAGGTCTGCGGTCAGCATCGTTCGACGCAGCGGCGAGAGCCGACGCCGGCCGGCGACGACGAGGCGTTGCGCCGCGAGCTGCGCGCGTTCTCCGCTGCGCGCCCGCGGTGGGGGTACCGTCAGGCGCACACCCACCTGCAAGATCAGGGCTGGGAGATCAACCGCAAGCGCGTGCAGCGCGTCTGGCGCGAGGAGGGCCTGCGGGTCCCGCAGCGCATCCGCAAGCGCCGCCGGCTGGGCGACGCCACCGCGCCCAAGGAGCCGCTTCGTGCCCAGCGCCCCGGGCACGTGTGGGCGTTTGACTTCCAGTTCGACCAGACCGCCGACGGCCGTGCGCTGAAGCTGCTGAACGTCGTCGACGAGTTCACCAGGGAGGCGCTGGTCATGCACACGGCCCGCAGCGTCACCGCAGATCAGACCGTGCAGGTGCTGGAGGCGCTCGTCGCGGTCCGTGGCGCGCCGACGCACATCCGCTGTGACAACGGCCCGGAGATGACCGCGCACGCGCTGATCGACTGGTGCGCCGCGCAGAGCACGCTGACCAGCTACATCGACCCCGGCGCCCCGTGGCAGAACCCGTTCGTTGAGTCCTTCCACTCGCGCGTGCGCGACGAGCTGCTGAACCTTGAGCTGTTCTCCTGCCTCGCCGAAGCCCAGGTCGTCATCGAGGACTGGCGCGAGGACTACAACGATCACCGACCGCACTCCGCCCTTGGCCGCAAGGCTCCCGCCGTCTTCGCTGCCGCCTGGACGCCACCAGCATCCGCGGCCTGACCCCGCCGCGCGGACGCGCGCGGACAGAAGCCCGCCGCTCGGCTCGCCCTCGGGCTCGCCTCCCGGCGAGCTTCCGTCCGCGGTCTCGCCTAGCGTGCCGGACGCTACATCCACCCGGCTCTCACATCAGGTGGACCGAAGAACGGGGTCCGGCCAACGAGACGTGCCTGCCGGCGCGTCCCACTGCCGAACGTCTATTGGGACGGCGCCTGGATGAGTTGTGTGTTGCGGATCGGCGCTTTGGCGTGCATGGCGTACCGTCGTGGTGGTGAAGGTGCTTCGCGCGCTGGTCGTCCTCGTCGCAGTGCTCGGGGCGGTCGCCGGGACGGCGGGGCTCTCGTCGTTGCGTAGTGGGGATGGCTGCGCCGACCAGTGGCAGTTCGCGGAAGGCTCAACGCTCGGAGCGGTCCAGCAGGTTTCGCTGTGGCCGCTCGGGGTCGCGTGCCGTGTGGTTGACGCGAACGGGACGGTGGTTGATGAGGTCGGCGCGTCCGCATGGGGATTCCTGGCGTTGCTGGCGCTCGAGATCGGGCTGCTCGTGCTCGTGCTGCGATCGCGCACGCCCAAGCCGCTGGCGCTGCGAGCAGCGGCCAGCGCAGCCGCGGGTCTGCTGGCGTGGGGCATCGGCAGCCTGTGGCTGGGCGCGGTCGCCGGGTTGACGGTGTCCATCCTGTATCTGCTGGGCCCGCTGGCCGGATTTGTCGTCGATCGCCGCTTGCTTCGAGCAGGCGGCCCAACAGGCCGCCGGACCGACGGGCTCGTCGGTCTGTTCGTCGCGCCGGTCGCGGCGATCTTCGGCCTGTTTGTCTGGATCTTCATCTTCGGGCCGCTTGCTCATGCCGTCACGATCGCGCTCGTCGCTGTGGTGGCCGGGATCGTCGGCCTGGCGTTGCGGCAACGAGGAAACGCCGGCGCGACCGTCGTCGGCCTGGCGGTGGCGCTCGTCCTTGGGCCGACGCTCGTCATGACCGGCTCGGCGGCTGAGCTGAGCTGCACGCTGGTCGGCTGCACGAGCGGCGTCAGCGTACGCGCACCCGAGCTGGCTTATGCGCGCGAGGATGTCTCGCGGGTGCGGGTCTGCATCGACCGCAAGTGCTCGGTGCTGCGGCGCGATCGTGGCGTGCGGTGGGAGTGGTATCAGCGGATTGCTGGCAGGCGGATTGTGATTTCGGTCAGCGCGGCGATGCTCGACAAACGCGGACGTGTGATCGCGTCGCATAGTCGTCCTGTCACGCGGCGGCCAACATCGCCGAACGGCCGGCGCTGCGGACCGACGTGCTACGTCGGCGGCGT
>JALZJA010000244.1 GCA_030860005.1 Actinomycetota bacterium | reverse complement strand
TCGGCTACGGCCCCTACCTGGACCGGGTGCCGGCCAACCCGCGGCAGACCCGCTACCCCAGCGACAACCGGGTCGAGGCCGAGCGGGCCGCGCACGCGCTGCAGCTGGCGCAGTCCGGACGGCGGGTGGCGGTGGTCTCCAGTGGCGACCCGGGCGTCTTCGCGATGGCCGCGGCCGTGCTCGAGGCCATCGAGCAGGGCAACGGCGACTTCGGGGAGGTCGACGTGCGCGTCCTGCCCGGCCTGTCGGCGATGCAGGCCGCGGCGGCGCGCGTCGGCGCGCCGCTCGGCCACGACTTCGCGGTCATGTCGCTGTCGGACCGGCGCAAGCCGTGGGGGGTCATCGAGCGCCGGCTCGAGGCGGCCGCCGGCGCCGACTTCGCGATCGCGATCTACAACCCGGCGTCGAAGGCGCGCGGCGAGCAGCTCGAGCGCGCGCGCGAGGTGCTGCTGCGCCACCGCGAGCCCGCGACGCCGGTTGTCGTCGCGCGGGACGTCGGCGGGCCCGAGGAGGACGTCACGGTCACCGATCTCGAGCGCCTGGCGGCCGCGCGGGTGGACATGCGCACGCTGCTCATCGTCGGCTCGTCGCAGACCAGGGTGCTGTCCGGCCCCGGGGGCGCGCCGCTCGTCTACACGCCGCGCAGCTATCCGGCGTGAGCAAGCCAGGCGAGCGCATGCTCGATGGTCGCGACGGTTTCGGACGCGGGTCGCGGCGGGCGCGCGACGACGATCACGGGCAGGCCCCGGGCGCGTGCCGCGTCGAGCTTCGCGCGCGTCATGTCGCCGCCGGAGTCCTTCGTGATCAGCACGTCCAGGGCGTGGCGGTCGATGAGCCCGAGCTCCCCCTCGAGCTCGAACGGCCCTCGGTCGAGCAGGATCTCGTGGTCGGGCGGCAGCGCATCGGGTCGGGGCGGATCGACGCAGCGCACAAGAAAGAAGGCGCCGGTGACGTGGGCGAACGCGGAAAGGCCCTGGCGGCCGGTCGTGAGAAAGACGCGGCGGCCAGCCTGGGGGAGCAGCGCGGCGGCCGCGTCGAGCGATGCGACCTCGCGCCACTTGATCGCGGGGTCGCGCGGAAACGACGGACGCTCGAGGCGCAGCAGCGACGTGCCGGTCTGCGCACACGCCTGCAACGCCGACCACGACATCCGCTCGGCGAACGGGTGCGTCGCGTCGACGACGACATCGACCTGCTCGTCTTCGAGGTACGCGGCGAGTCCCTCCGGCCCGCCGAACCCGCCCACGCGCAACTCGCCCGCCGGAAGCCGGGGCTTGGAGATGCGTCCCGCGAGCGTCGAGACGACACGCACGCCGACCTGCTCGTCCAGCTTTGCCGCGAGAGCGCGCGCCTCCGCGGTCCCACCCAATACGAGGACCGTGTCAGGCATTAGATGAGACGCATGCTCCTGATCGGAATCGGCGCCGGCAACCCGGAGTACGTCACGCAGCAGGCGATCCGAGCGCTCAACGAGGTGGACGTGTTCTTCGTCATGGACAAGGGCGAGGAGAAGGACGACCTCGTCGCCCTGCGCCGCGAGATCTGCGGACGCTTCATCGAGGACCAGTCCTACCGGATCGTCGCCGTCCGCGACGCCGAGCGCGACCGCACGGCCGAGGCCTACGCGTCGGCCGTGGAGGACTGGCGCCGCGAGCGCGCGAGGATCTGGGAACGCCTGGTCGCCGAGGAGCTCGACGACGACGGTGTCGGCGCGATCCTCGTCTGGGGAGACCCGTCGCTGTATGACTCGACGCTCGCGGTCATCGACTCGGTCCTCGCCGGCGGCCGCGTGCGCTTCGACGTCGAGGTCATCCCCGGCATCAGCGCGATCGCGGCGCTCTGCGCGCGCCACAAGATCGCGCTCAACCGCGTAGGCGGCTCGGTCCACATCACGACCGGCCGGCGCCTGGCCCGCGAGGGGCTGTCCGAGAACGTCCGCGACGCCGCCGTCATGCTCGATGCGCACTGCGCGTTCAAGCGCTTGCGCGGCGGCGACATCGATATCTACTGGGGTGCCTACCTCGGGACGCCCGAAGAGATCCTCGTCATGGGGCCGCTTGCGGAGGTGGCCGACGAGATCGAGCGCGTGCGCGCGCAGGCGCGCACGCGCAACGGGTGGATCATGGACACGTACCTGCTGCGCAAGCGCTGACGTCAGGCCGCGTTGGCCAGGCCCATCAGGGCGGGCTCGTCGGCAAGGCTGCGCATCGCTGTCTCCTCGAGCTCGCGGGCGCGGACTCGGCTGAGGCCGAGCTCACGGCTCGTCGCCTCGATGCTGCGCTGGCGGCCGTCGCGCAACCCGAAGCGCAGCTCGACGACACGAATCTGATCCTCGCTCAGCCGCCCGAGCGCGTCGGCGAGGGTGCGCTCGAGCTCGGTGGACTGCGCCTCTTCGTCGGGGCCCGGTGCGTCGCTGGCGATGAGGTCGCCAAGCTGGCTCTCGCCGTCGTCGCCGATCGGCAGGTCGAGGCTCGTCACGACGCGCCGCGCCTCGCGCAGGGCGTGGACGTCCGCCACGGTCATGTCGGCCGCGGCGGCGACCTCCTCGTCGCTCGGGTCGTGCGACAGCTTGAGCGTCAGCTCGTGCTCGACGCGCGCGAGCTTGCGCTCGCGCTGCTCGATGTGTACCGGCAGGCGGATGGTGCGTGCGCTGTTCGCCAGCCCGCGCTGGATGCTCTGGCGGATCCAGAGCGTCGCGTACGTCGAGAACTTGAAGCCCTTGCGCCAATCGAACTTCTCCGACGCGCGGATGAGCCCGAGCATGCCCTCCTGCACGAGGTCGCCGAGCGGCAGCCCGAGTCCCTGGTAGCGGCGCGCCTGCGAGACCACCAGCCGCACGTTGGAGTTGATCATCCGGTCCTTGGCGACGACGTCGCCGCGCTCGATGCGCTTGGCGAGCGCGACCTCCTCAGCTGCGCTCAGCAGCGGGTAGCGGGATGCCTGGTTGAGAAAGATCTGCAGCGAGTCGCTGGCTGCCTCGTGATGCGCGCGCGCGTCAGCGCGACCGGCGCGGCCGTCGGTCGTGCGCCGTCGCTGCTGCTTGTGGGGAGCGCGGTGCTCGTCGCCGCGGCGACGAGCCGTTGTGGTGATGCCGGCCAATTCGGTCCTTTCGGAGTTGGGTGGCGATGCTTCACCGAACGCCCCCAAGATGCTCGCTCGCCCGTGCGGCGCGGTGGAAACCTGGAGAGGAGCGGTGGTGCGAGCGGGCAAACCCGCACATCGCGGCAACGGAGTCTAGCAGATGGTTGCTCGTGCAAGTGCTTCGCTCGCGGATCCTCGACGGCCTCACGACCCACTGCGATTGCGTCGCGCCGAGTACAGGTGGCTGTCGCAGAATCCCGGGTCGACGAGCGCCTGCCCGACGATGATCACGGCGCTGCGGCGGACCCCGGCGTCGCGGACCTTGGCGGCGATCGTGGCGAGCGTTCCGCGCAGGACGATCTCGTCCGGGTGAGACGCGCGGGCGACGACGGCGACGGGGCCGTCCTCGCCGTAGTGCGCGGCGAGCTTGGGGGCGAGCTCGTCGATCGCCTGGACGGCGAGGTGCAGGACGAGCGTCGCGCGATGAGCGGCGAGGGCTTCGAGCTCCTCGCCCGGGGGCATCGGGGTCGCGCGGCGCGCGTGGCGGGTGAGGATGACCGTCTGGGCGACGCCGGGGAGCGTCAGCTCGCGGCCGAGGCTCGCGGCGGCGGCGG
>JALZJA010000213.1 GCA_030860005.1 Actinomycetota bacterium | reverse complement strand
GGCGGGGGTCCTCGAGCAGGCGCGTCAGGGCGCCGGCGAGCGCGCGCGGGTCGCGCGGCGCGACGAGGATCCCCGCCACGCCGCCGCCGATCAGATCGCTGACGCCGCCGGTGCGCGCCGCGATGACGGGGACCCCGCAGGCCATCGCCTCGAGCGCCGCCCACGAGAACGCGTCCGCGCGCGAGGGCAGGCACGCGATATCGGCTTGCTGGAGTAGCTCGAGCAGGCGCTCGCGCGGCACGTTGCGGTGCACGCGCATCCCCGGCCGCTGCGGGATGTCCTCGAAGGTGACGACGTCGAGGTCGAGGCGCTCGCGGCCGACGAGCGCGACCGCGTCGAGCAGATCCTGGCCGCCCTTCTGCACAAAGCGCCCGCCGATGAACAGGACGCGCGGGCGCTCGCGCGGCTCGCGTGGGGCGGGACGGAAGGTCTCGAGGTCGAGCCCCGGGTTGTGGACGACGTAGCGGACGTCCGGCGCCTCGGCCGCGAACCCCGCGCGCGCCCAGTCCGTCCACGGCAGCACGAGCGCCGCGCTGCGCAGGCTGCGCCGCTCGAGCGCGAGGCTCGGTGCGAGCATCGCGCGCGAGTGGCGATGCAGCGGCGCCCACAGCTCCATCTGGCGATGGCGCCAGATCGAGATGTCGCTCGACAGCAGCACGGGGAGCTCGCGCATCGTCGCGACCATCCCGAGCGCGATCGAGTGGCTGACGACGTGGACGACGTCGGCGGGCGCGCGGCGCAGCTCGCGCTCGAGCAGCCGCCGTGCGCGCGCAGCCTGGACGAGGTGCCAGCGCACCGGCTGAAGATCGAGATCGGCGCGGCCGAGGCCGGGGACGCCGCGCGCGAGGCTCTTGCTCACGGGGTCCTGCGGCGCCAGCGTGACGAAGCGCGCCTCGATGTCGTCGCGTCCATTCAGTCCCGCCCGCAGCGCCGGCTCGTTGCGGGCGTGGCCCACGGTGCCGATGCCCAGGGCACCCTCACTGACGAACAGCGCCCGCAGCGGTCGGGTCATCGCTTCGCCACACTACCCGCATGACGGCCGTCGTCGCCCTCGTCGTCGCAGGCGCGCTGCTCGTGTGGTTCAACCGGCTCGAGCGCACCGGGCGCAGCATCACGGTCGTCGCCGCCCTCTTCGGGCTCATCTTCGTCGAGGCGCTCGTCTACGAGAGCCAGAACACGATTCCCACGGGCCTGTTCCATCCCGAGTACCGCAGCCTCAGCTTCCGGCTCATCGACATCGTCATTCCGGTCGCGGTGCTGGCCCACGTCCTCGGGCGCACGCGCGGTCGTCCGGTGCACACCTCGGTGCTGCTGTGGCTCGCGCTCCTGCTCTGGCTGGCGGCGGCCGGCCTGCTCGGCGTCTACGAGGACAACGGCCTCAAGCTCGTGGGCTTCCACGGCAAGGTGATCGTCTACCTCGGCGCGCTCGTGATCGCCGCGGGCGTGCCGCTGCAGGAGTACCTCGCGCCGGGCCGGCTCGAGCGCTTCCTGCAGTGGGTCGGCGCGGCCGCCCTCGCGTTCATCGCGTTCGACATCGCGGGCCTCGCCGTAACGCGCGACCTACCGCTGCTGGCGCTGAAGGACTTCGGCGTCATGGGCTCCGATGCGGCGACGATCTTCTCGAGCCTGGGCGCGCTCGCGCTGGTCCTCGGGCTGCTGACCGAGCACGGTCGCGGGCGCATGCTCGCCGCCGCCGTGCCGCTCCTCGCCGCGCCCGCGGTGGCCGACCAGCGGGCGGCGTTCATCGCCCTGGCCGCGTCGCTCGGCCTCGTCGTCGTCGTGACGGCGTGCTCGCGCCGCCGCGTGCGCGTGACGCCGACGGAGGTCGGGCTCGCCGCGATCGCCGTCGCCGGGCTGCTCCTGCTCTCGACGATGGGCGCGATCGCGACCGGCGGCGAGGTGAAGGCGCCCCTCCAGGACCGCCTCACGACGACGTTCACCTCCTACGAGGAGGTGCTGACGACCCGCGACCGGCTCAACCAGTGGCGCGCCGCGCGGCCGCTGATCGAGGAGCGCCCGATCCTCGGCTGGGGGCTCGGAAAGGAGTACGCCTACTACAACCCGGGCCTCAAGCGGTTCGAGAAGATCGACCTGACGCACAACATCCTGGGCGACCTGCTGCTGCGGTCGGGACTCGTCGGGCTCGGGTTGTTCGGACTCGCGCTCGCCACGACGAGCGTCTCGCTCGCGCGCGGGTGGCGCTGGCACGAGAGCGACCGCGCGGCGGCGTTCGCGCTGGGCGCCGGCGCGGTCGTCGCCGGGCTCATCGGCAAGGGCATGGCCGAGTCGATCTTCGAGAAGTACCGGCTCGCGGTCGTGCTGGGCCTGGGAATCGGGGCGATGATCTCCGCGGGCCTGCCGGCCGAGGCGCGAGTGGCGGTGCGCTCGCGGCCTCAGGGGTCGCCGAGCACCTCGAAGGACCGCATCTCGCCGCGGATGCCCGCCCGCTCGTAACCGGTGAACAGCGTGTAGGAGTGCAGCGTGCCGGTGCGGTGTGCGATCTGGTCGCGCACGGCCGCGGTGAGCTGCTTGCTGAGCTTCCACCTGCCCTTGACGATCCGCGCGCGCAGCCGCACCGTCCGCGTCTTCCCCGCGAGAACGAACTCGAGCTCGACGCGCACGACGCCGCGCGCCCGCTTGCTGATCGTGCCCTCGGCCTTCATCCGGCCGCCGGCGGTCAGCGTCGGACGCTTCATGTTCAGCCGCGCCGCGCGTCGCGCCGCGCGCAGGCGCACGGACTGCGCACGCGTGTCGTCGTCACCGTCGTAGCTGATCGTGACGATCCCCGTGCCGGGCTTCGCCTGCGACCTGGAGATCTTGCGCCGCACGCGGATCCGCCCGTCCGCGATCTTCACCTTATAGCTCGTGCGGCGCCCGCCCGCGAGCAGCCCGACCTTGACCTCGCCCGACGCGCGCGCGCTGATCTTCGCGAGCACGTCGAGCTTGCGCGAGCTGCGCTGGATCGAGGCCTGGCTGACGGCGAGCTTCGCGGTGAGCTTCGTTCCAGGCGGCGTCGGCGTCGTCGGCGTCGGCGACGGCAACGTTGGGTCGGGCTCGCTGATCGTCGTGCCGTCAGGGTTGATGCACGAGCGAGCCTTCGGGCTCAGCCAGGTCCCGGTGACCGTCGCGGGAACGGCGCCGCCGCGCTCGGGCGCCAGCCGGACCCAGCGCGAGATCGACGGCGTACCGTCGGCGTCGATGACGAACAGCATGTACCAGCCGGGCGGCGCAATCGAGGCGTTCGCGGGAGTCCTGACGTTCAGGCCCCCGCCGGTCACCCGGGACGTGATCAGCAGCGGCACGACGCGCTGGTTCATGTCGAAGCTGTGCGTCACCGCGGACGGTGCGACGAGCGCCGCCTGCATGCCGGCCTTCGCATGCTCGCTGAAGATCCCGAACGGCTCGCCGTAGGTGAGCGTCGCCCACGGCGCGTTCGCGGCGGCCGGCGGAGCCGTCGCCCCGACGGCGCGGATTGCGGGGCGCGGCGCGCACTTGTCGCCGTTGAACAGATACGGCGGCCAGTAGATCTCGGCGCTGTCACGTCGCTCGGCGTCCGAAACCGGCTGGTCGGGGTCCGGTCCCTCGTGGTAGTCGTCGCCGGCCGAGAAGATGCGCCCGTCGGGCAGCAGCGAAGCGGTCGAATGGTACGTTCGCCATTCCTGCTGCGCGGCGCCGAGCCGCCAGGTCTGCTCCCCGGGGCGGCGCAGCTCCACCTGGCGCAGCTCGTCGCGCGCGGGATCGGTGAGGTAGTAGTTGCCGATCGTGTCGGGATCCGTCCCGGACCCGCCGCCGACGACGACCATGCCACCGTCGGGCAGCAGCACGTTGTTGAGGTAGTAGCGCGCCTCCCTGAGCTGCTCGTGCGGATTGACCGGCTGCCAGGCGCGCTGGGCGGGGCTCGCGTCGAGGCGCTCGACGACCTTCGTGCCGAGGTGGAGCTGGTCGTAGGGGGTCTCCTGCGCCCCGCCCGCGACGAGCACGCGCCAGGAGCCGGCGAAGGCTCCCATCTGCGGCTCGAGCACCGCCGCCCCGCCGTAGTGGTTGGACGGGCTCGTCGAGAGCTGCGTCCAGGCGCTGCC
>JALZJA010000200.1 GCA_030860005.1 Actinomycetota bacterium | reverse complement strand
TCGTTCTTGCTGTCCATCCTCGGGCTGCGCCGGCGCGGCTGACAGCCGGGGAGGGTGGACCTGCTCGCAGCGTGGTTGCTGTACCCGCTCGCGCTGGGCGTGCTGGCGCTTGGGCTCGGGCTGCTCGTCGGTGCCGTGGCCGGCTGGCGCCTGCCCGGCCTGCTGATCGGACCGGTCGGCTTCGCGACGCTGCTGGCGCTCGCGCTGCTCGTCACCGCCGAGGGCTCGACAGCACCGCTGACGCTGGCGCTCCTCGTCGCGCTTGCGGTGCTCGGGCTCATCATCGGCCGCGGCCGATTGCGCGAGCTGCGACCCGACCCGCTGATCGTTCTCGCGGCGCTCGGCGTCTTCGCGATCTTCGCCGCGCCGGTCGTCGCGACGGGGACGCCGACGTTCGCCGGCTACCTCGCGCTGCCCGACACGTCGCATCAATTCGCGCTCGCCGGCCTATCCCGAGCACGGCCCGGACTTCACCGAGCTGGCGGTAGGCTCGACGCGGCAATCGCTCGCGCAGTACGTCGCCGGCGGCTACCCCGTGGCCGCTCAGGCCGCGCTCGGCGCGACCGCCCCGCTCGGGGCGCTCGATCTCGCCTGGCTGTACCAGCCGTTCATCACCTGCCTGATCGTCGTCGTCTTCCTCTCGCTCGCATCGCTCGTCGCGCCGCTGCTGCGCATCGCTGGCAGTTCGCCCTCGTCGCGTTCGTGGCCGCGCAGTCGGCGCTCGTCGTCGGCCGCGTTGCGGGAGCGCCGGCCGGCGCGCGCGCTGCTACCGATCGGAATTGCGACCGCGGGCGCGCTCGGTGCGCTCGGCCCCGCCGCGCTGACGTATCTCGCGCTGCCCGGACTCGTCGTGCTCGTCGTCTGGGGCGGGCGGATCGTGCGCGAGCGCAACGCGCGCGAGCTCGCCTGGCTCGCGTTCGGCGCCGCCGTCACCGTCGCGCTGGCGCTGCCCGTCCTCGCGTCCTTCGGGACCGCGGTGGACATCAACACCGCGACGCTCGACAACAGCAAGGACCTCGGCAACCTCGCCACGCCGCTGAAGGTCGCCCAGGCGCTCGGGATCTGGTTCGAGGGCGACTATCGCTACGAGACGTTCCTGCACTCCGATCGCCAGGACGCGGCGTTCATCTTCGTCGGCGTCCTGGCCCTGCTGGGACTGCTGTGGTCGATCCGCCGTCGCGCGTGGGGCCCGCTCCTGCTGCTGGCGATGCTCTGCATCACGTCGGCCTATCTCCTGCGGCGCGGCAACCCGTACGCCGACGCGAAGGTCCTCATGATCCTGTCGCCCGCGCTGGTGCTCATGGCGATCCTCGGCGCCGTCAGCCTGTGGAAGGGACCCTGGCGCGCGCTCAGCGCGATCCTCGTCGCCGCCCTGACGGGGCTCGTCGTGTACTCCAACGCGCTCGCCTACCGCGATGTGTCGCTCGCGCCCCATGACCGCTACGCCGAGCTGCTGAAGCTCAACGATCGCATCGACGCCAAGGGGCCGGTCATCCTCAACGAGTACGACGAGTTCGCCAAGTACTTCCTGCGCGACGCGCCTGTATACGGCCAGCCGGAGTGGCCGCACGGCTACCGCGGCGCGCCCTACAAGCCCGACGCGTTGCGCGACAAGCAGCGCCGTCCGAGTCCGAAGACCCCGCTCGACGTCGACGACCTCGCACTTGGGTACCTCGAGTCCGTGCCGTACATCATCGTGCGCTCCTCGCCGCTCGCGAGCAGGCCGCCGGCGAACTTCCGCCGCGTCTTCCACGGCGAGTTCTACGACCTGTGGCGGCGGGGCTCCGGGCCACGCGTGCTGCGCCACGAGCCGCAGGGCCGCAACATCCTGAAGGCTCCGCCGCGCATCGACCGCGCGACCGCGCGGGCGTGGGGCCGGCGCGCGCGGCGCCTGCGCGGGCGAATCGCCCTCGTGACGCGCGACGTCGCGCCGCAGCTGCGGCCGGCAGCGGTGGACAACTCATGGGCCGTCTACTCCTACCCGCTGTACCCGGGCGCGCTCGTGCCGGCGATCCCGGGCCGCGCGGCGGGGCCGTTGCGCGTTGCGCGCACGGGGAGGTACCGCGCCTGGATCGAAGGCTCGTTCGCGCGCCGGCTGACGCTGAAGGTCGACGGGAAGGTCGTCGGCGTGACGCCGCGGGGCCTGAACAACCCTGGCGCGTACGCGTCGCTCGGGGTGCTCCGGCTGCGGCGCGGGACGCACCGCGTCGAGCTGTCCCAGGGCAACGGCCGCAGGGCGCAGCCGGGCAACCGCGGCTACCTTTCGAGCCTGCGCCACATCGGCCCGATCATCCTCAACCCTGTCGGCAACGAGGACATCGCTGTGACGCAGATCGCTCCGCCGCAGTGGCGCCGCCTCGTCGGGCTTCGCTGCGACTGGTTGGAGATCATCCGCCGCTGAGCCATTTCAGTTAGGGTCCGGCATCTGCCGACAACTCCGGTTGGGGGACCGATGAGCAGGCGCTTGGTGGTGTGTTGCGATGGGACGTGGAGCCGTCCCGATCAGCTACGCGGCGGTAGCACCTCACCCACCAATGTGTGGAAGCTCGCTTTCGGCGTTTCCGCGCACGACCGTGATGGCGGTCCTCAGATCCTCTTCTACCAGCGCGGTGTCGGCACGCGCCGTTTTGAGCGCTATCGCGGCCTGCTGTTCGGGTTCGGCCTCTCGCGCAACGTCCGTGAGGTCTACCGCTTCATCGTGGAGAACTACGAGCCCGGCGCCGAGCTGTACTTCTTCGGCTTCAGCCGCGGCGCGTACACCGCGCGCAGCACCGTCGGGCTCGTGCGCAACGTCGGCATCCTTCGTCCCGAGCACGTCGACCGGATCAAGGACGCGTACCGCCTCTACCGCGCGCGTCAGGACGACAAGAAGCCGAACGGAGTCCAAGCACGGAGCTTCAGGCGCAGGTACTCCCACGAGGAGGAGATCGAGATCAGGTTCGTCGGGGTGTGGGATACCGTCGGATCGCTCGGGATACCGCTCGATGTGCGCGTCCCGTTCGCGAGCAAGCTCTGGGGGTTTCACGACACGGCGCTCAGCAGCCGCGTGCGCTTCGCATACCAGGCGCTGGCCATCGACGAGCAGCGAGGGACCTTCAAGCCGACGCTGTGGAAGCAGCAGGAGCACACGCGGGGTCAGGTCCTCGAGCAGGTCTGGTTCAGCGGCGTTCACAGCGATGTGGGCGGCGGTTATCCCGAGGCGGAGCTGGCGGAGATCGCGCTGCTGTGGATGGTCGACCGCGCCCGCAGCCGGGACCTGGCGTTCAAGCCCGATCACTTCACGACGCCGACCCGCGTCGACACCGAACGCCGCCAGCAGGGGCAACACACGTCGCCGGATGCGCTCGGCGCGATCCACGAGTCCGACAAGGGCATCTACCGCTGGCTGCCGCGCCACCGGCGGACGCTCGACCGGCGTGAAGGCTCCAACGAGTCGGTCGCGTCAAGCGCGGTGCGCCGCTTGCGCGAGAAGCGCGGCTACGACCCGGAGGGACTCGAGGAGTACGTGGCCGCCGGGCGACCAACGACGCAGGTCCAGGACGGCGCATAGGCGCCCGCAACCCCGTTCGAGAGGAGCCTCCGATGGTCAACAAAGAAAACCTGACAGCACGCAGTCTCGACTCCTTCATGGAGGAGGTTCGCAGTCAGGACGGACGGGTCGAGGAGCTGGCGGGGGCCCTCTTGGAGCGCGGCTTTCGCGCCGTGCTCGAGGACATGTTCGAGCTCTCCGGTCAGCAGCGCGCCCGGCTCGACGCGGTCCTGACGAAGGAGTTCGAGACGATCTGCCGCGACGCCTGCCTCATCGCGCTCAAGACCAACGGCTCGATCACCTACTCGATCCGCGAGGTCGACGACGGGGACGAGCCGCAGGCCATGCGGGCGGACGTGGAGTGCGAGGGCGACCTCGACGAGATGCACTGCGGCGTCACCTTCGAGTGCTGACCGGCGCCCGCGTCACAACTCCTCGGCGGCCAGCGGTGCCATCCGGTCGAACACCCAGAACCCGAGCACGGTCACGCCGATGAGAATCGCGGCGGGCGCCGCGAGTAGCGTCGTCGATCCCAGCGCCTCGCTCACCGACGGAGCTCCGGTGAGCAGATATCGCGCCTCCTGGATGAGCGCCGCGATCGGGTTGAGCAGCGCGATCTTCGAGAGCGTCTCGTACTTGGCGGCGAGCAGCTCGATCGGGTACAGGATCGGCGTCGCGTAGAACAGCGCCTGCAGCACGACCTCCCAGATCGGCTTGACGTCGCGGTAGCGCACGTAGAGCGCGCTGAGCAGCATCGCCACGCCGGTCGCGAACACGAGCAGGAGCACGAAGGGGATCGGCAGCGCCAACCAGCTCCAGCGCGGGTCGACGCCCGAGCCGACGACGAACACGGCGAGCACGACGAGGTTCAGCGCGAGGTTCATGGTCGCGACGAGCGCGACCGACAGGGGCACGACGGCGCGCGGGAAGCCGACCTTGCGCAGCAGCGATTCGCGATCGACCATCGACGTCAGCGCGCCGCCCGTGATCTCCGAGAAGCAGAAGTAGAGGATCATCCCGAGCAGCAGGATCACGCCGTAGAACTCCACGCCTGCCCCGGCGCCGATGACGTAGCTGAACACGAAGTAGACGATCCCGAACAGCATCAGCGGGCGCAGGAGCGACCATGCGTAGCCGAGCGCCGAGCCGAAGAAGCGCACCTTCCAGTCGGTCCTGGCGAGCGTGAGCGCGAGGTTGTAGAACCGGCGCGGGTCGCCGCCGACCGCGGACGGGCCGCGCACGCTGTGCGCGGCAGGCGCGGCGCTCATC